>JAITDV010000203.1 GCA_031282385.1 Planctomycetaceae bacterium
CGAATAATTCCCCTCCTTCGGAGGGGTTAGGGGTGGTCTCGGAGGAGTTAAAGGCGGTTTTTCGTTGTAGGTTTTTTGTTGCGTTGATGTATTTTTAGGTTAGAGAAAAGGTCTAATAACTACATTTCAAATTATAACACTCAATTGCAACCTGATAAGACCAGAATTGATACCTCCAAATGATTTTTTCAGGGATAACTAAATAGTTACAAAAATTTTGAAATTTTATTGAACGAATTTTTTTCTAAAAATTGCAGAGTTACGGCGAGTTTTATTTTCTATCAGCTTCTGGAACGTATGCCGGTAATTTTTTTTCGGCGAACAATTTTTTGAATTGAGTAATACGTTGGCGACCATTTATCATTGGGAGAGTCAAATTATCTTCTCCAACGAATGGTTTTGCATATTTGATGAAATCATCTGATACATCTGTACCATTTTTTGTAATCCAATTCGACGGAAAAGTTCGCTCGCTGTTTGCAACTTGTTCAAGAGGTACTTTATCATATTTTACGTTATAGATGAAACTTTTTTCGCGTAAAATAGTTGACATGTAACCGCCTTGTCCAGTTGCCGCCAACTCCATTGCCTTTTGCCCAAGTCTGTAAGCTTCATCAATATCAATTGTTGAAGCGTATCCGATGGAATGTCTTTGATCTGTTCCTGGTACATTACCGCGAGCTGCGCCTTTGGTTGGCAATCCGCGTTTATTGAGATAGTTGACGATGATTTGCGCAACAGTAATTTGACTTGCGCTGAAACTTGTATGTCCGAATGAATCCTTGACCGCCCCAACTTCACCTACGTCAAATCCCTCACTCACCACAACAACACAACGCCCCGCCTGCTTCAACATCTCTACAACCTGATCACCAAGCAACTCAAGCGGAATCTTTGACTCCGCAAGATAAATCAAAATCGGCATCTCACGTTTAGGATCGGCAAGTCTTGCGGCAGCCGGAATGAAACCGATTTTGCGACCCATTGCTTGAAGTACAAGTACGGGATCAGCAGGCGATGACCCTTTGTTTTCTTCGTTTGCGTATTGAACCGTGTGAATCCAATATTTCGCAGTTGAAGCGTAGCCCGGAGTGTGATCGATCAAATTAAACTCGCTGTCGCCAACATCGTTGTCAATTGTTTTCGGCACGCCGACAGCTTGCAAATCAAGTCCGCGTTGTTTTGCAAGCTGTGCAATCTTGTTTGCCGTATCCATTGAATCGTTACCGCCGTTGTAAAGGAAGTAACCGACATCGTGCGCTTTCAATACTTCAATCACACGTTCAAAATCTTCTTTTTGATGAGATTTGAGTTTGTATCGGCATGTACCGATTGATCCCGCAACCGGAGTATAACGCAAAAGAGCAATTTCCTCTTCCGGTTGTTCTGAAAGATTCAGCAGTTCTTCTTTGAGAACACCTTCAACTCCATGAGCCGCGCCGTAAACCGTACCCACATTGTCAAATTCGCTGGCAGCATCAATCACTCCGCGAAGCGAACTATTGATTACACAGGTAGGTCCGCCACTCTGCGCAATTATTACATTCTTTTTCATTGTTTTAAGTTAAATATTTTTCAGGACAATAATATAAATTTCAAGTTTGATAAATTATACTGCCCGTACTATAAATTGCCTGACTCAAGAACGCGAAAGCCTGCTTTACGATAAGTAAGCAGGCAAAAGTAAACAAAATTTAAAGTGTGAACAGTTTAAAAGACTTATTTATTTTGGTTTGCAGTATCTTTTTTTTCTTTTTGTTTTTCTTGACGATAAACTAGAGGTCCGTCAACCGCGTCGAAAATTGCAAGTAAATTCATCAAACCGGCAATCACAGTTAGATACGTACCCAACTCAAACAAGAAATACAATTTTTTTGCAATATCTGTTAACGTCGGCGCAACTCCGGTCTTGTCTGCAGTATCAATTTGCGGCGGCGCCATAAAAGTATTAAAGGGCGGCGGATCGCCCGAACTTGTCCAAAGAGCTTGTATTATTGCCGGAATAGCTGCAAATCCGATACATGCTTGCGGAATAAAGAAAAGCCGTTTATCTTGTTGCCTCCAAGAAAAATAGACATTACGGGCAATTCCTACTTCCGAATCACTGCCTAAAAAACAACCAACTGTAAATGTCGGCACAATACACAAAAAAAACAATAACGCTTTAGTACAACGTCCTTGATAAAAATGCCCAAGTCCCGGAATTATCCAAGCCAAAAAACCAGCAACAACCGGATTTCGTAAATCTATATTACAAACCTGATCATATTCCGATGACTCAACATATTCTGTCTCGATTTTAACAGATTCTGACATAAAAAAATTAATAAATAATTAATAAAAAAAGTATAAATATTCAATATAATTCGCGAATCAACAAAACCAATATACTGCTCGTACTGTAAATTGCGTGACTCAATAGCGTAAAAGCCTGCTTTCCAATAAGTAAGCAGGCGACGGTAAACGAAATTTAAATTGTGAACAGTTTAAATTGCTTTACAATTTCATCCGTTCAACAGGTATTGATTTGCAATTGTTATTCCGCTGACGATTGCTCCGATGATGCCTACCATTCCTTGATCAGTTCCGCAAACGTATAAGTTTTCGAGATGTGTTTTACCGTCGTATTTTTTATCTGGAGTACCGTAAATTGCGCCGTTTGATTTACCGGTGAACCGGCTGACGGTCAAAGGAGTAAACATATCTGTATCAATTACATGCTTGCGAAAATCCGGCATAAACCGCACCGCCGACTCAAGCGTCCGATCATACCAAATCTGCTTTTCCTTGCGGTATTCATCGGGCGGTAAATTTTTCCACCGTTCAAAATTTGCAAGTGCGGTTATCCGAATAAGTCCTTCGCCAAGTGATTCGGTGTAGTCAAAATTATTTGGCGAACAAATCACTCCGCTCCGAATATCAACCGGCGAATTTGGTTTTTCGTAACAAAAATTATCGGAGTCATTAAAAAACACAATTGTTCTGTCGTGTCCGAATTGTCTAGGTTCTTTGTCAAGTACACTTATCGTTTCAATAAATCCGAGTTGTCCGGAACCGAGTTGTTTGCCATGTTCATCCGCAACCGGACAATCACAAAGTTGCATTGTTTCTGACCATCCCGCAGACGACAAAACATTTTTCGCTTCAACTTCCGAACCGTCGCTCAATTGAATTTTTTCTACTCGTCCAAATTTTGAGAAGATATGGCGTACTCCAGTTCGCAAACGTAATTCGCCTCCAAGTGTTTTGAATTTTTGTAACAATTTTTTCAATATTAACCGCACACCATCAAATGGACGCGCAAAACCTTCGAGAAATATTGACCTGAACATGATGCAGAATTGACCGAATTCCATATCTCTTTCACGGGCGCCGCCGTAGTAAAGTATCGGGCAAAATATCATTTCAACCAACAATGGATCCGTAATATGACGTTGGACAAATTCTCGTGCCGAATCGCCGGAGATACCGCGACCAAGTTGATCGTATTCAAGCAGATCGTTGACTAGATTCATAAGTCCATCAATTTGACGCGGAAAAAATTTACGTACTTCGGAGACAAAAAGTTCAAAATGGTTGTTAAAATTTAGGCGGATGTCGGGAAAAGCAATTGTTGAACCAAGTTGTGGAACAAGCGCGAGTTCGTCCCAAGTTAAGCGTAAGTGACGCAGCAGACGAGACAGAGGTCCTGATTTTGTTCCTTTTGGAACGTAATTTGTTAGAGCGTGCAATCCCACATCGAATGTACGACCGCGTTGTCTATAAAACGAATTGAGACCTCCGACTGCGTAATGTTGTTCTAAAATACAGACGCTTTTTCGGTAATGTGCCAATCGTATTCCAGCCGCAAGACCAGACATTCCTGCACCAATAATCACCGCGTCATAAGCCATATTTGTTCCTCCAAAATTCAATTTACGAAGCGCACTTTAGAATTCGGCAACACAAGTACAATAATACGGGCATTATGTTTCACGCGGCGACAATGCCTTTGTCTAAACCTTACTAGCCATTGTAGTTTACCGTAGGTAAAATAAAGTTTAGTTTTTAATTGTGTAAAATACAAACAAGTAGATTTGCGAATGCTGCACCAATTTAAAGTGTGAATAGTTTGGTAAATTCAATTGATCGGCAACTTTGCCGTTGTAAATAAATAAACCGGAAATAAATTACCCATAATGTTACTGTGAGGCTCTAAAAAACCAATTTTGTATAAAACAATGTGTATAGTAAAAAGGTGGTTTTTAAACTGTTCACACTAATTTTCCTTTATCGTAGCAGGTTTACCTATTGGAAAACAGGCTTTTGAGTTCTTGAGTTACGCAATTTATAGTACGAACAGTATATAAGACTTTTTCAAGTACAGAGAGCAAATTTTATTTCGAAAGGTTGTAACACAAACCGTCCACTACGTCAATATGCAAACCAAAAACGCGAATTTCATTTTATCCATAATTTTCAGCAAACATCCGTAAATCAATAATTGATATAATTTATGTCAACTCGTGTACAAAAAAAGTATCATTTCATACGAATCTTACATTCGCGTGAAATGATACTTTTCAAATAGTTAGTTGTCCATGAAAAAAGTCATTTGGCACTATAAATTCTTGGCTTATCTGGTTGCAATTTAGAGTTATAATTTGCAATATAGTTATTGTTTTATCCGAAATTTTCCTTAAAACCTTGCAAATATTAGACCTTTTCTCTAACCTAAAAATACATCAACGCAACAAGAAACCTACAACGAAAAACCGCCTTTAACTCCTCCGAGACCACCCCTAACCCCT
>JAITDV010000210.1 GCA_031282385.1 Planctomycetaceae bacterium
CGAATAATTCCCCTCCTTCGGAGGGGTTAGGGGTGGTCTCGGAGGAGTTAAAGGCGGTTTTTCGTTGTAGGTTTTTTGTTGCGTTGATGTATTTTTAGGTTAGAGAAAAGGTCTAATAAAAAAACGCCAAGCAAGCAGCTGTCTATTTTAAACTGTCCGCATTTGAGTTTTCGGAAATTTATGCAGGCTTTAAATTGTTCACAAATTGTTCACACGTTAAATTTCTTTCAACGCCGACTGCTGACATATTTGAAAGCAGATTATGACGTTCATGAGTTACGAAATTAACCGGACAATCAGTATATGTTGCCGAATTGAAATCATTAACAGATTGTGTGTTTGAGATAAAATTTCAAGTTAAGTTGAAAGGAGAATTTAATGTTGTCAACATTTTCGAAAATGTATTTTTTCTTTTTTTGTTTTCTGTTTTTTTCGGGAACGATTCTTATTGCAAAAGAATTGCCGAAACTTCCGGCAGAATGGAAAAAGTATGAAAATAATCCCGTTTTGGGCGGCGGTAATTTGGGAACGGTATTTGATGTGTCTTTGATCAAAGATGACGGAGAATACAAAATGTATTGTTCGTGGCGACCCAAAAAAAGTATTGCCTTGTCAGTCAGTAGAGATGGTGTGAATTGGAGTCAACCTAAAATTGTTCTTGCACCTAATTCTAAAACTTCTTGGGAAAACGACATCAATCGCCCCGGCGTCGTGAAAAAAGACGGCGTTTATCATCTCTGGTACACCGGTCAAGCAAAAGGCAGTTCACGTATAGGTTATGCCGCAAGTACAGATGGTATTAATTTTACACGCCAAAGTGTTGAACCTGTTTTGAAAGCTGAATTGGCGTGGGAAAAAGTTGCAGTCATGTGTCCGCATGTGAATTGGGACAAAGAAGATGGCATTTTCAAAATGTGGTATTCCGGCGGAGAACAATTCGAACCAAACGCTATCGGTTACGCAACAAGCAAAGACGGTTTACATTGGGAGAAATACGCGCAAAATCCAATTTTCTCCGCAGAACCCGCCCGAAAATGGGAACAACATAAAGTAACTGCTGCTCAAGTTATCAAACGTAAAAATGATTATTTGATGTTTTATATTGGTTTCCGCGATGATCATTTTGCGCAAATCGGTATGGCCAAATCGCCTGACGGTATAAAAAATTGGACACGTTACGAAGGTAACCCGATTATTTTTCCAACACCAAACGGTTGGGACGCAAACGCTTGTTATAAACCTTTTGTTATTCAGGAAAATGACAAATGGTTGCTTTGGTATAACGGCAGAAATAAAAATCTGGAACGAATAGGCTTGGCTATATTCAATGATAAAGAGTTAGGATTTTAGAAAATTGAAAGAATTTCGTAACTATTCAATTGACAGCTCTACGCGGAAAAATTTACGGCAGGCGTGAACGCAACGCAGCACAATAACCGCTTATACTGTTCGTACAATAAATTGCGTGACTCAAGAGCGTAAAAGCCTCCGATAGGTAAGCAGGCGAAGGTAAAGGAAAATTCAAGTGTGAACAGTTTAAAACTGTCATGTTTGTAAGCTTGCTATAATCACTCCGAATGTGGAGAATTTAATGATTCCATTCCTCTGAAGGGATTAGGGGTAGTTTATTAGTATGACTGAATTAATACGACTGAATAGTTACTTTTCAATTACTTACTATTATTCGGCAATTATTTCGTACCATACTGTTTTATACTTTGGGTTGAGTTCGGCGTGGTTACCGGTTGATTTGATTTGATTACGGCGGTTGCCGTTTTCATCAAGCGGGAAACAATGAATCAATTTTGCCTTTTGAAAATAAACATCAAAAGGAATCCCCTCACAAAGTACAGGCGACTCACCCCAACGATTACCAAGCGTGATTTTGTTATCATCAAAATTCTTAATTTGCATTCCTGTATTTTGCGACAATCCGGTTGCCGTCAACAATACACGAATCGGTTTACCTTCATTTGCAGAAGGATCAAATCCATTGCCGTTCATCGAAACCATTGAAATTGTTTTCCAACCAAGCCGTGTTGGTTTCGTAAAAATAAATTTTATACCGCCTTTGCCGGTAATTGTTGTTAGTTCTTGTTCTGATTTATTATTGCAAAATCCTGTGTATAGAAATGTGTTTTTTGTATTGACTCCGAATCCTTCTTCATTTTCGTTACGATAATCAAAATAGAAATTTCGGTTATTTGCGAAATAAGTATCTATTTTGCCGTTTTTTAATTTTAGGATTTCTGTAGTTGCTCCGCCGGTTAAATCAATCGCAACCGGATTTGTCATTGCAATTCGCCGATCAATTCCAATACCGGAAAAATTGGAATTCCAAGTATGCCGTTCCCGTTTGAATATTTCCATTTCTTGTTGTTTGGTCAAACTGCCGCGAATCGGTATTTTACCTTCTTCAACATCACCGCGTCGAAATATTGCCGCACACGCTGCAAGATGCGCCAACTTAACAGTGTTACCGGCAATATCAAAATGATTAATAATTTTCGTTACATTAAAGTTATCTTTGTTGTGTGAATACGCAAAATGAAAAAAACCGTCCCAACCTTGAAAACGACCAAACGCTGAAAGTAAAGGCAACGCTTCAGCCGTATATTGATTCGGAAACGGCGAATCAAATTCGCTCACAACAAAAGGCTTGCCGTAAACCCGCAACGAAGCAAGATCAGTCAAAAAAGTTGAATTGCGTGCCTCACGTACTATTGATGTATTTTTTATCATCCAATTTGTTCTGCTCCAATCGTTGTTCGGAAATTCAGGATGATTCCAATAAGAATGCGCATCAATATAATCCAATTTCGCCTGAATATACCGTAAACCATAACCGGCTTGAGTACCGCTTATCGGTGAATGTACTTTGAGTTCGTCTTTCAAAAAAGTGTACATTTGTAACCAATATTTTTCCTCAATATCAGACAAAAATTCACAAAAATCATCAGTTGCAATTTGATGAAATGTTGACTCATGCGGCGGAATTATTGGAATCGTTCTGTTCTCAAGTGTTTGTTTGTCATGGAGTTCTCCGATTTTGCCTCCGCTTCTTAATGAAGTCTCTGCAATTTCATATTCATTTTCATTAAAGCCTGATATATCAAATCTGCATCTCGTATCAGATTGTTCAACCGTAAACTTCAATGTAACTTTTTTCCATTGTGTATCGACATTAATTTCTCCGTGCGGTCTGCTGATTATCTTCCAATCTCCGTATCCTTTTCTCGCAACAAAAAATAATCGCGATGGTTTATTTGCACGGATTTTAATTGTAAATGTGTATGTTTTTTCTTTGTCAAAAGTCAATCCGTAAACGACCAGTTGCGGATGCCAACTCTGCTTACCGGTTTTTTGTACGTTAATTTTCATTATTTCTCCGTCGCTTATTTTTTCACATACGGCAACATCATCTTTTTCGATTTCCCACTTGCTGCTTTCAATTCTGTAACGTGATTTACCGGACACGAGCATTTCTTCACCAGGCAATTCATCTGCGCAATGCCATGCTTTTTTGAGATTTGCAGTGGTTTTGTATTTTTGGATCAAAAAATCATTCCACCGCTTGATAAAATCCGTACTGTATGGTTCAGGCAATTTAAGAATTTTTCCACCCCATCCCCATTGCACAATAACAGAGTTTTCATTGTTGATTTCAATCATTGCAACTGCCGGTTCGTTTGAGTAGGTTGTTTTTGTGTACGGATTAAAATGTAACAATAAATCCCTGGCGAATTTTTTTTGCAACTCAATAAACGGCGGATAAAAATTGTCAAGCCCTTTATCCGCCATCGGACGTTTATCCGCGTCAAGGAAACCGTTACGTTTATCCATCTTTCTTGTAACATGCAGATTTATGTTGACATATATACCGTGTTGTTTTAATTGGTGGATAAAATAATCAAGTTTATCGAGTTGAACAGGATCAATTTTGGTCAAAGATTTTGCATTATTACCGCCCCAAATTTCTGTTTCGTCCATGTGATGTAATCTTACACAATTAAATCCGAAACTTGCCAAACGAGCCGCTGTAATTGCCGCCTGATCTTTGTCAGGAAAACAAGCCGAATAACAAATATTCGTACCAAAAAATAATACGCGTCCTTTGTCATTGACAAAATGCCCGTCTTTAATCCGTATAAATCCGTCTTTACCCGCCGGCGATTCATTCCACGACGAAATATCAGTAATGCTGCCGCGCCGATCAGGTGAAATCACAAATGGAAAAAGCGGCATGAAATCAAACGCAACTTCACTTTCATCCGCAACAACATTACTCCGCACAGAATTTTCGTAACAAAAAAATAACAAACAAAAACATACAAAAAAAACACATACGATTTTTTTCATTTTAAACTCCTAATTCAATTAACCTAAAAATATACTATTCGTATTATTAATTACACGGCTCAAAAGCATAAAAGCCTTGCTTTCCGGCAACTAAGCAGACGACGGCAAATGAAACTTAAAGTGTGAACAGTTTAAAATTCACACTTTCCGTTGAATAGTTGGTAATCTTATTTTTCGATAACTACAAACGAAACTTTCCAAATTCCGGCTTCTGCCGCAAGCAACAATAAAGATTCTATTTCGGCGTAAGGTACATTTTTATTTGTGCGGATTCGTAATTCTGCATCTTCACCCCAATTGATTCGATGTTTTTGCAATGTTGATTTGAGTTGTTGCAAGTTTGTAGGAATTGCGCCAATATATATTGTGCCGCTGACGGGAATATTAATTGTAATTTTTTTTAACGCCGCGTCCGTAATTCGATCAACATTGGATGCCGAAGGAATATCGACATCTATCGAAACATCCTGTTGAATCAAATTATTTGACACAAGAAAGAAAATTATAAGCAAAAAAACAACATCTATCATCGGAGTCAAATTCAATGATACGCCTTTAGGTTGTAAATGATCAGGTGAACGCATTTTTTAATTCGGAATTTCGGAATTGGTTTGAGTTTTGGATTTGGATTTGGATTTAGCAACGGTTTTAAACTGTTCACGATCTAAAGTTCCGTTTTATTTTTTGCAATGACAAAATGTAACTTTAAGAACATGTTAAACAGAAACAATATCTTAAAAAAACGAAATTACAAGTATGATGGGTATATCTACACTCACAAAAAAATATACTATAATACGATGTGAACGGTAACAATTTACCATTTTCAAGTATTCACACTTTTAAGAACATGCAATTGAATAGTTACAATTGAGCTTCTGTAATGCCGTTTCAGGACGAAAGACAATGTCAAACAAAACATGAGAGTATAAGGACGCATTGGGTGGAAATTTTTGGCTACTAAGTAGGCGTGCGCAAATAACATTACCTGAAAAATTGGTATTGCATTCCTATAGTGAAGTTGTTACAATTCCGACATGAACAGTGATATTATAACAACAGTTTCCGATAAGTACAA
>JAITDV010000279.1 GCA_031282385.1 Planctomycetaceae bacterium
TACTGAGGTTGTTTTGTTAAGAAAATTAGGTTGTTGTTCACAGTATTGATAGTGAATAATTACAAAAATTTCACTCAACAATTATCGTTTTTTTTTAATTGACAGCACGCAATTTCTTAAAGCGTTCACTGTGATTATTGGTTTCGATAAAATCGATTCGCATTGGTATTTTGAACGATTCGAGATGTTTCTTGCAATGAAGGCGGATACGTTTGGTTAATTCTCTTTGCGATTCGGAAATATCATTGCTCAGTTGAACTCTGGCACAAACGATCTTACCGGTAATGGCGTTGTCTTCACTGAAAACTGTTGCAGAAACAATTTCCGGCAACTCTTCAATCACTGCCTCTACTTCCGCAGGATAAACTTTTTGACCGCCAACATTGATGAGTTCCGATTTTCGTCCGAGAATTTTTATGTATTCACCATCAACTTCGACCATATCACCTGTTACAAACCAACCATCATTCGTAAACGGAGCCGGAGCATTCAAATATCCAAGCATTGCCGACTTCGATTTGATTTGTAAAATATTATCAACAACCCGTGTCTCAAATCCTTCTCCGCCAATTTTGACCCAAAGCGAATCGGAACCTTTCGATTTTGATCTCAAAATTCCGAGTTCTGAAAGACCATACGTTTGCTGAATTTTGATATTGGGAAATATCTCATGTAACTGTTGCAATGTTGATTCCGGCATCGGTTCCGTACCGTAAGTAATTAATTGTAATGATTGAAAATTGTATCTTTTTACCACATCGCTAAGTAACAATAATCTTAAAAAAGTCGGCGATGTTGGTAATAATTCTACATTATATTTTTCAATCGTTTTTGCCACTGCGTCTGGTGCTCGTTCTGAAACAGTAATTAAACAACCAGCATTATAAAACGTGTGTAACATCGTATTGATTCCGCCGATATGATCGTATAACAGAAACGAAATTGTACGTAATGCTTTTCTTGGAACAGCAAATTTTTCCAGAATATACGCGAAATCATGTACTGCCGCTTTACTTTTGCCTGTTGATCCTGATGAAAAAAGGATAAGTCCTGAATGGTTTCTTGCTCGCAAAGTTAAATAATGTTCGTGATTATTTGATACATTGTCAAAATACCGTACTGTTGCTTCATCTGATTCAGAAAGTGTTATTTCAATTTCGCATTGTGCAATTTCGAGGAACTCTTCTTTTTTAGCGATAACAGATTTTGTCAACGGTACAATAATTACATTGCGTTCAACCAGTGCCAGCATCAACGCCGCCGCGTTTGGCGAAAAATCTGCTTGTAACGCAACAACCGATCCGGATGTAATCTCATGTTCATCAAGAAAACGCCCCCAGTAATCAAGTTTTTGCAACAACTCGCCATAATGATAAATGTGATCGTTCCAGACAACGGCTTCACGATCAACACTATTTTGAAATATGTTTCGTAAAAGTTGTATATTCACTCAGATTCCTCCTAAATAGATTACTTGTCCGGTAATAAAATTGCTTTCGTCTTTCAGGAAAAAATCAATAACGTTACTAACATCCTGAAAAGTTCCGAGTCGTTTGATTGCCATTCGGTTTGTAAGCTCTTCCAATTTATTTTTTGGTACAGCCCGAATCAGATCAGTGTCAATGGGAGTCGGCGCGACGGCATTAACGGTAATACCTTGTGATCCGTATTCGTGTGCTAAAATTTGTGTCAATGTTGTTACGGCTGCTTTCGAAGCTGCGTACACCGCTTCACCTGCAAGTTTCAAAGGAACGGCAACTGTAGAAAAATTAACGATACGTCCATTTTTCTGCGGTAACATGAGACGCGCCGCTTCACGGCAACACAAAAATGTACCGCCGAAGTTGACGTTGACGATTCTCGTAGCTGTATCATACGGCATCAACAAACTGTGATTCATTGACGCTATTCCGGCATTATTAATGAGTATGTCCAATCGACCATAATTTTTTTTGATCTCGTGGAACATACTTATAACAGATTTCTCATCTGCAACATCGATACAAAAATGCGTATAGTTTTCGAGCGGTTCTGCTTTCTTCCGGCTGCATCCGACAACTTCATGACCAGCTGCCGAATATCGTTCCGCAAGAAACCGTCCAATTCCTTTTCTTGTGCCTGTAATTAACGCAACTTTTTTATTCATTTTCAATCCCATTAGCTTTCAATGTTGTTTGAATATGATCTGCCAAAGTTTCTAAGGTGCGAAATGGACTTGATGCCTGTGACATCGCCTTGCTGTCTATCAAACGAATCGGTTTGCCATAATGTGAAGTCAATTCCGTTTCAATTTTGACAAGTACGGTTACAAGGCTGAATGAATCCAATACACCTTCCTGACCCCAAATAATTGTATCTTTATCAAATACAATCTGATGATCATTCGGCAATTCGTCATTTATATCTGTTGTAATCTCGCGAAGAATACTATCAACCGTATCACTTATTTCTTCTTTAAGCTTGATCATTTTTTAATTAGTTTGTGTTAAAATTAAAAATAAACAAATGGACGTATATTATTTTTATCAATAAAAATAATAACCAACAATGTAAAT
The DNA here is from genome assembly GCA_031282385.1 of Planctomycetaceae bacterium. Taxonomy (GTDB): domain Bacteria; phylum Planctomycetota; class Planctomycetia; order Pirellulales; family Thermoguttaceae; genus WRKP01. The sequence continues at coordinate 2,556 of JAITDV010000279.1, forward strand.
AAATCATAATTTTATTTTAGCAGTCAATTTCAACTAACGGACAAATAATTCCGTCTTTCCATTCAAGGGCAACCCCTGCCCACGCCAAACCGATACCAAATCCTTCCAAAATAAGTTTTGAACCGTGAAGTAACTTATTCCGCATCTGATTAACAAAAAGCATTGGAATTGTTGTTCCTGATGTGTTACCGAAATTTTCAATACCGATGGGAACTTTTTCAATCGGTATTTTTACTATTTTGGCAAGATTCCGTATCATAAACAAATTTGCCTGATGCAACAAAAAGTAATCAACAGAATCTAATAACCAATCGGTTTTTTCTAAAAGGTTCTTTGTCATTTTGGGAACACAATCTATTGTAAAACCATATACTTTGAGACCGTCCATGTGAAAAACAAGATCATTCTTTGAATCAATCTGATTTTTAACATGAAGTCCATTTCTATAACCAATATTTTGATAGAGGCACATAGAACCAGCCCCATCGCGACCAGCAACAAAATAAAAAGGATCATCAGAATTTTCCAAAAGTGTTGCGGAGCCTGCATCGCCAAACAACAATGCGGAACTTTGATCTTGTGGTGATACGATTTTTGACAATGTATCACCGACAAGCAGCAACACTTTTCGCAAACCAAGTCCTTTGAGTAAACTTTGTGTCAATATGAGTCCGTCTGTATAACCGGTACAACCATGATTGACATCAAATGTAATAATATTTTGTGACAGACCAAGCCGATGTTGCAAAATTCCTGATGTTGCCGGAGTCAAGTAATCCGGCGTTTGGGTAACAAAAATCAATGCGTCAATTGTATTTTTATCGATATGTGTTTCTTCAAAAAGTCGTTCCGCTGCCGCAGTAACAAGATCAGACGTACAACCCGATTTTACATGACGGCGTTCAACAACTCCGGTATTGGCAACGATTTTTTTAACAACACCTTCACCAAATGTCGGAATAAATTCGTCCGAATATATCACGTTTGTCGGAACTGCACAGGATATACCTAAAATTCGCATAGTAAAAATTTTTATAATTGATATAAAAAATAATAAACATTATAGGTATTTGAAATTACAGGACTTTTCCGTTGGTTAAGGTAATGATATCCTGAATTGTTTGCGCTTTCCGTAATTCATCAATGTCCACTTCTATACCAATGTTATTGACAAAAAATGTAACAAGTAAAAGCATTCCAATTGAATCAACATCAAGTTCTCTCAAGGTACTACTTTCATTTATAGTTCCTTCTTGAAGTGTAAAAATATCTTCCAACTCTTTAATAAAATCACTTTTTTTCATAATAATCACCAAAATAATTGTTAAATTAAATAGTATCTTTATCGCCAAGGGTTAAATACCAATTTTCCATGTTATTGATGGATTGTAATGAAATGTTTGCATTATTAATTTGATTCTTGACGAAATTATTGTTATATCCATATTTTTGAGGTAATTGTTAATTTGTTAAAATAATTTATATGTTATTAGGAGTGATGTAATATTTGTTTCATATTAAGCGGCATCGACAACTCTCCATCCTGTTTTGAGTGTCTCTTTTTCTTTTATATTATTGCTATCAATCTCGGCAATTAAATCGCGCATCTGTTCAATATTAAGCCATTCGCTGTTGTTGCCACTATGATATTCGAAATCATTTTGTACAGGTTTACCAGATAATTTTCGTTCCGATGGATAAACGTCTGGATAAATAACGTAATGATTATCTCTCTCAATTGTATTTCGTGCATCTTCAACAGAAATCATCATTTCGTGAATCTTTTCACCGGGGCGAATGCCAATCTCTTTAAGTGGTAAATTCGGCGCAATTGCTTTGGCAAGGTCTGTCATTTTCATTGATGGAATTTTCTTAACAAAAAGTTCACCGCCATTCATATTTTCAACCGCGTGGCAAACCAGATCAATAGCACTCTCAAGTTTC
>JAITDV010000294.1 GCA_031282385.1 Planctomycetaceae bacterium
GATTTGGTACAAAAAATTAATGAATTGAAAAAATAAAAATATTGTAATTATTCAGTTGTTTGTTGGCGTTTCATTCAAGGGCAGGACAACAGTAACTCCGTAGGAGTTCTCCGTGAATAACCCCCAGTGCCAACTGGGGGTAGGTTACGAAATTATTTGATTATTTCATAATTTGACGGAGTATTTGTTTATCTGGCAATGATTACTCCTACAAATTTCGAAACAATTGGAAATTTCATAACAAATAAATTGAACAATAAATCAATGTCAACAAATTCTTTTGAATCTCTTAAAGAACTTACAGAGCAATTTCGTCATAATCTTGCACAATATAAAAGTGCGGAATACGATGAATCGAATACACGTACGGATTTTATTGACAAATTTTTTGAGATTCTTGGTTGGGATGTTCGTAATACTCATGGTTATTCGGAAGATTATCGCGACGTTATTCGTGAAGACCGTGTGAAGATTGACAACCGCCCCAAAGCACCGGATTATGCGTTTCGAATTGGTCGGGAACGTAAATTTTTTGTCGAAGCCAAAAAACCGTCTGTAAATATTCACGACGAAATTGCTCCCGCGTTTCAACTTCGCCGTTACGGTTACACCGCTAAACTACCGCTTTCCATTCTGACTGATTTTGAAGAGTTCGCTGTTTACGATACAAGAATTAAACCGCATAAAAATGATAAGGCTTCTGTTGCTCGTGTTTTTTATTGTAAATTTACGGATTATCTTGAAACGAGTTTTGTGGACGGTTATGCGACCAATTTTGATTATATTTGCAACATTTTTTCAAAAGAGTCTGTTCTGAAAGGCAGTTTTGACCGCTATGCAGAGTCAACCCGTAACAAACGCGGAACAAGTGAAGTTGATCAGGATTTGCTTGCGCTGATTGAACAATGGCGGTTGACACTGGCGAAAAATATTGCGAAACAAAATCCGCAACTCGATACGTTTCATTTGAATCTTGTAGTGCAGCGAATTATCGACCGGATTCTTTTTTTACGTATTGCGGAAGACCGGCATATCGAACGTTACGAAGACCTTTTTCGTGCGGCAAAAAAGAAAGGAGTGTACCGCGAATTATTGAAACTATTTGTCAAAGCCGATGATAAATACAACGCCGGAATTTTCAAACATGAGGATTGGTTCAATAAAATAATTGTACCGGACAAAGTTTTAACAGAAATTGTAACAAATTTGTATTATCCGGATTCACCTTATGCTTTTTCGGAATTACCCATTGAGATTCTCGGCAGTATTTATGAACGTTTTTTAGGCAAAACGATTCGTCTGACCGCATCACATAACGCAACTGTAGAAGAAAAACCGGAAGTACGTAAATCCAGCGGGGTTTATTACACGCCGCAATATATTGTTGATTATATTGTTCAGGAAACAGTTGGACATCAATTGAATAATGCTGCAACAAATCAAAATCAACTGCGTCAAAATCAATTGAAGCAAAATAATGTTCCAACAATTCTTGATCCTGCATGTGGCAGCGGAAGTTTTCTGGTTGGGGCTTATACTTTTTTGCTCGATTATTATCTTTCTTATTATTGCAACGAAGCCAATCTTAACAAGTCCCTGAAAACCGGACTGATTTACGAAGTGAGTCATAAAACGTATCGGTTATCAATTGACGAAAAACAACGAATCTTATTGAACGGAATTTTTGGTGTTGATATTGATCCGATTGCTGTTGAAGTAACAAAATTATCGCTTTATCTGAAACTTCTTGAGAATGAAACGGATGAAAGTCAGCCGTCTCTTTTTAGTCACAAATATTTGCCCGATCTGGACAAGAATATTCGTTGTGGTAATTCATTGATTGAAAGCGATTTTTACACGGATAAACAGTTATCGCTTTTTGACGATACGGCAATGCGGAAAATCAACGCATTCGACTGGCAAAAGGAATTTCCGCACATTTTTAAGAACAGCGGTTTTGACTGCGTGATCGGTAATCCGCCTTACGTGCGGCAGGAAACACTTGAAATTGAGACAAAAAAATATTTTCAAACACACTATAAAACATATCATGGTAATGCAGATTTGTACACTTATTTTTTTGAAAAAGGAATTGGTTTATTAAACGCAACAGGTTTATTTTCAATAGTTGTTGCAAATAAATGGACACGTGCCAGTTATGGAAAAAAGTTGCGAAATTGGCTGAAAAACCACAATATTCAAGAGATTGTTGATTTTAATGATTTACCCGTTTTCGGGAAAGTAACATCATATCCGATGATTATTCGTATCGGAAAATGTGAGTCGTGTTCAGAGAAATCAGACAAACCGCTTCATTTTGCTCGTGTAACAACACTCGATTTTGAATCGGTTTCAAAACACGTAATGGGACGTTTCCAATCTGTTCCAAGAGAGTCGCTTACAGACAACGGTTGGCAACTTGGTGATGAGGGAAACAAAAAATTGTTTGATAAATTAATGTCAGCAGGTATTCCACTCAAAAAATATGTCAAAGGTAAAATTTATCGAGGAGTGGTTACCGGATTGAATAAAGCATTTGTCATCAACGCGGCAACACGTAAGCGATTGATTAAAGAAGATAAACGAAGTGCGAAAATTATCAAACCGTTTCTTACCGGTCGTGATGTGAAATGTTATGCGCCGTTAAAAACAAATAAGTTTGTGATCTTCACTCAACATGGTATTGAAATTGACAATTATCCTGCGGTCAAAAAATATTTGGAACAATTTCATCGGCAATTAACTCCTAAACCAAAGAATTGGGTTTCAAAAAACAATAAACATTGGAAAGGTCGGAAATCCGGTTCATATCAATGGTACGAAATTCAAGATGCCGTTGATTATTATAAAAAATTTGAACAGGAAAAAATTATTATTCCGGCAATTGTCAATCAGGCTCATTATACAATTGATTCAAAGGGGTTTTATTGTAATGATAAAACAACAATTATTTCAATAGGCGATAAATATCTTTTAGCATTACTAAATTCTCGCGTTTGTGATTTTGTATTGAAGCAAATTGCCGCAACAAAAAGAGGCGGATATTTTGAGTATAAACCGATGTATCTGTCGCGTCTTCCAATTCATCAAATTGATGTGAAAAACAAATCAGAAACTAAAATACATGATTGTCTTGTGAATCTGGTTGATCAAATGTTATCAGTACAGGAAAAGTTGAACACTAAGATTTCAGAACCCGACAGAAAATTACAAGAACAACGTGTCTTGATTCTTGATCGTGAAATTGATACACTAGTGTATAAACTTTACGGACTTAACTGTGATGATATTGAAATCATTGAAAAATGTAAGGACTAAAAAGTGTTGCGCTGCGTAGAGGACGCTTTTTCAATGCTAAAATTGGTTTATATTATTTTCGTAAAAAAAAAACATGTTC
>JAITDV010000318.1 GCA_031282385.1 Planctomycetaceae bacterium
AAATAAAAAACATCGGTTTCGTCGGCTTTTTTACGGAGTTTTCTGAATTTTTTAACCCATTCAAGTTGTGCTTTACGGTCGGCTTTACCGGGTGAAGGTTTCGGTTTCTTATACACAAAATTCCACTCATGTAACAATTTCGTCATACCAGTTACCGAATATTCCACGTTGAATTTAGTATATACGTATGCGATGATCGGTTTAACATCAAGATAAATAGTTTGGCGGAGATGATCTTTCAATTGCTCTTTTTGTTCTTCTGTCAAATAAGATTGACGACCCTGATAATGAATTTCAAAAAGACCATCAATTCCGCCTTCCTGATACAATCGAAAATAACGACGAACCGTACTCTCATCAACTTTATAAAGTTCAGCAACCTTAGCTGCTTTGCCAAGATCGGCGAGCGCAAGTACCACAAGAATACGATTCGCAATAGTTGCTGTTACTTGACCGCGAATCTGACGGTACTTTAATTCAAGTTTCTGAATTTGATGCCGAGATAAGGTAAATTGCATTGCACAACCAAAAATTTGTACTAAAAAAAAGATACTCAAAAAAACAACTCGCGAATAATAAAAAAAATAATTTCACTCGTCAAGAGGAATTGTAAAGTAGGAGCGGTATAAAATATCGTTCATTTTTGGAGATGCCAGATAATTATTCTGCATTAATTTACTCTGAATTGTTTTTTATGAAGAATATTTTAGGATGTGAATGTTTAAATATCGGCATTAAAAATAATTGTTGTTTTTGCTTGTGTCGAATTACTACTAAGCGTATAAATGCATCGCTATTTCCTAATGCTATTGGAGTTTCCAATACAAGTGAATTAGTTGCCTCATTTATTTTAGCAATTCTTTTTGCTGAATATCGCGCAACGCTATTTTGAATAAAAATTGTTAGCAAAAACAAGTTATGGTCATTGGGTTGGCATTCAATTGTAATGTTAGTTATACAATCTCTATAGGTTTTTCGTTGCCAATTCCCCAATAATAATTCACAGGAAATTTTTTCGGCAACAAAATCTTCATCCAAACTAATACTAGCGGAAGTTTCGACAAATCTATTAATTTTTCTCTGGATATCATATTCCAACAATTGTTCATTGGTTGGTGAAATTAACAACAAAATTAGTGCTACAATTGATATCGTACAAATAACTAAAAAAAACCGTACACGTTTTTTACTCATCTTTTTAATGGCTGTGATTTCTAAAAAATTTATGTCTCTATAATCCAGTACATAATTTTATTCAATCAATTATGTTACCGCCAATTATATAAAAGTAAAACATAAAATAAAAAAATTTTTGAAGGTGATAGAGTTTTTTTCTTGTAATCTTGATTTTCTAAAAAACGGCATTTTTTTGATCTTGCGTCAAAATAAATTTTCAAGTTATAATTTCTGATTGATCATGCACAAGCGAAAGAGACGCCATATTGACAAAAAATTCACACATCAGCGTAACTTTTTCGCATGCACATGACCTATTTATTTAATCGAATACCATTACTATACCATAATTATAAAGGAGTTAACCCGTAATACTGACAATTTTCTATGCTCATTTCCTCCTGCTTAATCTCAAATGTCATTGACTATTTACATTCACATTCACATTCACATTCACTACTACAAATTCCATCTTTAACGATTTTGGTACAATTCTTTTTCGATGCACGCATTACTTGCATCGCACGATAAGCAGCCTGATCCTCTGCTGACGTACCTGTTGGCAAAAATTGATCGAGATGAACATTCTCATGGATTATGTTTGTCATCAAATTTGCTAATCCAGAACAAGTTTCGCAATCTATTTGAGACTCATGAATTATTATTGCAAAACTTCTGCACGGAACAGCATGTATCACAGAGAGCGGAATCGTTTCACTATATGCGTAATATCTACTACTGAATACCCATCCTTCATCGGGTGAGCCAAGTTCATTCCAAGTAGATAGGTAACTAATTGCCTTTTTAATGCAATTAATTTCCTTTGTTGATAAACTTCTAGCTCCCAAATTTACCAAACCTGTTTCAAATTGTTTCCAACATTCAGCTGTTGTGTAGATTATGACGGAACCTACAACAAGTGGTAAATAATGTACTACATTTCCGGATGTATCAATTAGATTTAATGGTGAATTTTGAACATTTCTTGTCAAATTTTTGTCCCTTCCCTCAATCCCAATCGGTTCCTCACTCATCCATCGTTCAACATCCGAATCATACCAACGATTTATGTTCCATTGTAACTCATTACTCTTATCTGATAGTTTTCCGGTATAATCAAATAATATGGAATCGGGATTTTTTGTAACAGAAATTAATTTGCCGAAAGAATTATAGTCAAGATGATCGGCAACTGTTCCATCGGATTTTATGATGTCGCGGATTGTGTTTAGGTGGTCGCCTAGTGTCCAATTGTTGTTGTCGCAGATTAGTTCGTCTTGTTTGGTTGACCAGAGGTAACGGTGGGTTGGTTGTGAGTTTTTGTTGTTGAATTGTAGGATTATTTGCCAGTT
>JAITDV010000319.1 GCA_031282385.1 Planctomycetaceae bacterium
TTTTTTGTTACGTTGATGTATTTTTATGTTAGAGAAAAGGTCTAATATTTGCAAGGTTTTAAGGAAAGTCTCGGATAAAACAATAACTATATTGCAAATTATAACTCTAAATTGCAACCAGATAAGCCCAGAATTTATAGCACCAAATGACTTTTTCAGGGACAACTAGATACGAACTTTCAACTTATTGCCGCAAATTTAATTCAAGACATTTTCTTTGAACATTTCACAATTGGCATTTCTATTTTACACTTTCAAATTGCCTAGATCGGAAATGCTAGCGGTATTGGAATTGATCCTCTCGCCAACTACAAACCAATAATGCAACACCAAAAGAATCAACGACACTAATAAAAAAATCCACACAACCGAACGATAATCAGTCCGCATCGTCTCATCATCAAGCCAACTCCCCCACGTCTCCGTTCTACAATTTTTGAGATCAGATTCCTCCGCCGATAACGCCCCTACAGAAAATTCATAATTGCCCGAACTCGCCTTGACATTGTAAAGCCCAATCTGATCCGCCGGAATCCTTATCGATGTACTCGACAAATAAACATCTAATCCCGTCATAATCGTAAATGTCCTCTGCTCACCCGTTGGAGTCGTTACCTCCAAAACTCGATCACCTTCACCCGAAATAAATTCAGCCTCCGTGCCAAGTTTAAGATTGTTCACCGCAAAACCGGAATTTTGTTTGCTGCGGTATTGCAAAATATTCCAAATCAAAATAGGCCACGCAGGATTAGAAGTCAACGTTGAAATTTCGTCGTTGATTTTGATATGAATCACCCTTGTATTATTCCGTCTCCGCTCGTCCGTCAACAACGTAATATCCCCCGCCGAAATTATTACATTGCCCGCAATCCGCGTACCCTCATTGCAACTCCACACCACACCGTCCAAAAATAAACCATTAGAAAGAACACTCCCGCGATCAATAATAAAAGGTCCAATAAAAGACTTGACGTTATTCTTATTCGACTCCGCCAAAATATGAACACCCCACACAGGACGCTTTTGATTCACGTTGACATCAGTACTCTCCACAATACGCTGAATCAATGAATCAAAAACCAAATCAGGATTGTCCTGAACAATCACACCAATCCCAGATACATCAACTGCACGCTTTATCCTATCATACAAATCCGCCGAAAACGAACCAAGCTTAACCCTAACCGGACGACGACTCGGTGCAAGCAAAACCACACGATTGTCCGGCAAAAGCAAATCCTCCCCCAGCCGAACCTCAATCGTTCCACAATTATTCTTTATAACCGTCCGCAAACGATGAACCTCATCCGGTTGCAATAGACGTTGATCCTTGAACAAAATATTTGTATTTTTTGTTTCAATAATTGTCATGTTCAAATTCTGCGGCTTGCTTGAGAGATTCGCAATTTCAACTAACAATTTGTCCTTATCCTCTTGCATAGTCCGACTTGCATGTATAATCCCCAAATTATCAACCGGCTTGCCATAAGACTTCCACAACAAACTCCCGCGTTCAATTTTGTCCGACGGCGGCTTGTCCGTAACAACAAGAATCTTCGTACCTGGCGAACAAATGTTCACCGCAAGAGAAATAGCCGCACTTATGTCAGCAGTAGGCGCATTGCAAGTCCACGATTTAAGCACCTCACAAGCCTCCGCAACATTCGCCGCACGCCCGGCAATCAATTGCGGCTTCGTTCCCGCTAAAATAAATTGCACCGGATAACCGACATCACTATCAAATAACCTACGCAAATCATTAATAGCACGACTTTGCACCGAATCATTCGCCTTGCCCGCCAACATCGAATAAGAATTATCAAGAATAACCGCCGTCGGACGACTAGCCAACTCAACCCGAAACATAGGCTTCGCCGCAGCAATCGAAAGAAGCACTATCATTATCAGTTCAAGAATTATCAATAACGGTAATTGAACCCGCTTTATTTGACGACCGCCTTGTTTCGCTTGACCGCGATCAATCCAAAGAAATAGCGTCGAAACCTCAACACGGCGTGACCGCGTCCGAAAAAAATATATCCCCAAAATTATCGGTACACCAACAATCGCTAAAAGAGCCCAAGGAGTCGTTAACATAACTTTCTATTTTTGTTTTTATTTTTTAGTTTTCAATAACGAAGACGCATTCAACACAACAATAATAGAACCAACATTGTGAACTAAAGCACCAATAACCGGTCCAATAATCCCAGTTGTCGCCAGAATTATCGCAACAACATTAATACTCATCGAAATCCAAATATTACCGATAATCTTCGACCGCGTCTTCCTCGCCAATCTTAATAAGAAAGGCATCTTTGATAAATCATCTCCCACCAACACAACATCAGCCGCATCAATCGTCAAATCACTCCCAACCTTGCCCATTGCAATTCCCACCGTTGCCGCCTTCAACGCCGGCGCATCATTTATCCCATCTCCAATCATAGCAATCTTGCCGCCGCTATTCACCACAGCTTCAACTTCCCGCACTTTCTCTTCCGGTAATAAACCCGCCTTGACCACATCAATCCCCGCAAGCTCCGAAATCCCACTCGCAGCACGCGGATTGTCTCCAGTCAACAACATCACCCCAACCCCATCTCCACGCAACCTCTCCACGACATCACACGCAACTAACCGAATCGTGTCAGACACCGAAACAAATCCCACCACCTCATCACCCAACACCACCCAAATAACCGTCTCCCCAATCATAAAACGCGACTCCGCACGCAATCGTATCTCATCATTTATCGTTACATTAAATCGTGTCAAAATTTTATCATTACCAACTATCACACGCTCATCACCCTCCGCTAACTTTGCACAAATCCCCTCGCCTCTAAATAATTCAAAACTGTCCACCGCACTCAATTGTACTCCCGCTGATTTGGCAGCCTCAACCACACACTTAGCCAACGGATGCTCAGATAAAAATTCAACCGACGCAGCAAATCGAAGCACATCAAAATCACTAACCGAAACCTTGTTATTGCAAGAACAAAACATCTTCATTTGAGGTTCGCCTTGAGTAAGCGTACCAGTTTTGTCAAACGCTACTACATTTACTTGCGCAAGTTGCTCAAGCACTTCACCACTGCGAATCAAAATCCCTAAACGTGAAGCATTGCCAATCGCAGCAATTATCGCCGTCGGCGTCGCCAATACCAACGAACACGGACAAAATACAACCAATATCGTTACCGCACGACTCACCGCACCTTCAACCAACAACCGCATATCACTCACAGCACCGTTGAAAAATAATCCTAACACAAAATACATCAACCCAATCACCGCCGCCGTAATTATTGCCATCGGAACCAAAAATGTTGCCCAACTATCCGCAATCCGCTCCACACTCGCCTTCTTACTCTCCGCCTCTTGAACAAGCCGAATCATATTTGAAATCGAAGCGTCATCTCCTACTCGCGTTGCCCGCATTACAAAAGAACCAAAACAATTCACCGTGCCGCCATAAACCGAATCACCAACAAAAAGATCAATAGGCAATGACTCGCCGGTAATCAAAGATTGATCAATAGAAGTAATTCCTATTACAATAATTCCATCCGCCGGTACCGACTCGCCAGGTAACACACGTAATAAATCACCACTTTGAACTTCCGAAGCCGGAATAATTGTTTCGGTATTGTTCACGCCGATTTCAACAGATAATTGCGTGTTGTTTTTGTCAATATTGTCAATTCGTCTTGCAGTCTTCGGCGCAAGTTTTAACAAAGCTTCTATCCCAGCACGCGACCTTGAAACCGTCCACTCCTCAAGATAATGCCCCAACGCCATAATAAAAGCAACTTCACCACCGGCAAAAATATAAGAATGAATATGCCCGCCCAATGATTTACCGCCTGAAGGAAAAAACCATTCAGAAATAATTGTTGCCGTAATCGCCGTACTCAACAACGTATCAACTGAAATACGGCGATAAAAAATCAGGTTTCGTATCGCACTAATAAAAAACGGAGTACCAGAAATCAATATCGCAAACCACGCCGGATCAAAAAATAAAAAACCACGCGCCAAATGAAAAAAACTCACAATAAGCGATAAACCCGAAATAATAATCAAGAAAATCTCTATCCGCTCGTAAAATTCATGCAAACACCCAGCTTTTTTCTCCGATCCCTTTTGACTGTTCTGTTGCCGTCTTACATTACAACAACACTGCGGAGCAACCGCCGCACCACAACAACTACTTTCACGCATAAAATTATCATCTTGCCGTAACAAGATTGCAAAATTGATATACCAAATATTTGTAAATACTCAGTAACATTCGTAAATCAACACAACCGTAAAGTTACACGAACCGTTGCTGAAAATAACATGGAAATAACATCAACATACGCACAAACCTTAAAATCACAAATAAATTTTGACAAAATCATTTGCTTAACGTTTGCTCAAAAATATTAAACTGTTTGCACTTGAATTTTCCTTTACCGCCGCCTGCTTACCTATTGGAAAGCAGGCTTTTACGCTCTTGAGTCACGTAATTTATAGTACGAACAGTATAGAGTGAGAACAGTTGAAAATCTCAACAACTCTCAATTCTTGCCTGATATTCGGTCATCCAATTTCTCAATGCGGTTGAGGCGGCGTCTCTAATTGATATTGAGTGTTCGTTCAACATTGATTGTATCAAGTTTACGGCGTCTTTTGTCATTACTACACTCAATGCGTGAATTGCCGCAACACGCGTATTGTTGTCGTCATCTCGTAAGGCAATTTCAATCAACCGATCCTGAAACTTGTCTGCATATCCTGTTGCCGCCGCCGCCATACAAGCCGTATGACGACGAATCGCAATCGGAGAAAAAATATCATCAGCTAATACCTTCAACGTAAATGGATCAACTATCCTTACATAACGCCCTAACACCTTCACAGTATCAGGCGGCAATTGAGTTATCCGCGATTCAAACATCTCAATATGAAGTTCCGGTATCGTGTCATAAATCGCCTTGCGTATCTCTTCCTCTGACCGCTCAACCAATCTAGCAAAATATTGATCCACTTCTTTCACTTCACGCGACTTGAGCAATCTAAAAATCATCGCACAAGTCGCAGCATCAGGATCATTGATCGACTCCAACAATAAAGAATTTACATCGTCTCCAATAATACGCTTCATTGCATCAACAGTTGCGCGTCTTGCTTCCGCCGGCGCATGCTTCATAAAATGACGATAAAGACGTATCTTCTGGTCTTTTGTCATTCCCGAATATTGTACAAGTTGTATAGCTTGCGTTTCAAAATTTTTTATCAAATCAGATAATTGAGGATTGTCCGGTTCAAGCCAGTCAAATCTCTTAAACCGCTTCAAACTTTCACGCATTACGTCCGTCGGATTCACTCCAACTACTTCAAGCATCTTTTGTATAAACAATTTGTCCGAGCGGGCAGAAATTATCTCATCAATAACCGCCGGACTGTCCAAATCACCAAAAAAACTCAAAAGAAGCCTTATATAACTGCCATGCGTACCATTCAATAACAACTCCGAAGCACGTTGACAAGCAGCGGAGCGATGATCACTCACCACCGTCTTCAACGGATCATAACCCTTTTTCGTTACAATTAAAAGCGACTTTATCACCTCGTCTATTTTGTTTACTGCAAACCGCTTGATTGGAGCATCCAGCTGTTGCACAAACCAATCTCTACGCCGGTCAAGATTATGACGCTCAAGATCATTCGGACATTTCGCAAGATCATTGTAGAAAAATTCAGATAATTGCATAAGCATATTCCGCGTCAAACTGGCAATACTCTCATCCAAACTGTCCAACCCGCTCACAACAAACGGCAAAACCTCATACAACTTGTAACGCAACACTATTCCCGTCGCTTGATCACGCAACACGGCATTGCTTGATCGCAACGCCGCATCTGTAATACGAGTTAGGCGTTCTCCTGTTATCTTTGTCCACAAAGATTCATTGGCAATAAAATGTTCAAAAAGCCTAATATAAAGATTCACATCTTTTTTAAAATAAAGCGCATCAAACGTAAGAAGACGAATACGCTCATCTGTATCTTCCAACAATGGTAATAAAACCTCTATTGAAGTCGGATTGGGTGATTTTCCTAAAAACTTGATTGTTCGTTTAACAAATTCGGACATTTTAAATTTTAATTGCTAATTAGACCTTTTCTCTAACCTAAAAATACATCAACGCAACAAAAAACCTACAACGAAAAACCGCCTTTAACTCCTCCGAGACCACCCCTAATCCCTCCGAAGGAGGGGAATTATTCGCCTTCTTCGGAGGCGTTTTCTTATTCCCCTCCTTCGGAGGGGTCAGGGGTGGTCTCCTACTGGTTAGCGAAAAGGTCTATTGTTAGCGTGTAATAATCATTATGTCCGGCATTTCAACCTTATAATCATACACTTCAAAATTGAACACCAACATCAGTTTGTCCAATAAGTAAACTTGTACAGATTATTAAACTGTTCACACTTTAAATTTCGTTTACCTTCGCCTGCTTACCTATCGGAAAGCAGGCTTTTACGATCTTGAGTAACGCAAATTATAGTACGAGCAGTGTAAATTCAAAAAAGAAATTGTTCAAAAAAACCGGATAGCCTTAATTCTACCTGATATTTTTAGATAATAAACCCTCTCTCCTGTTGTCCTTAATAACTCTGAAAATTTTTGGGTCGATTCTGATTTTTTGAATATTAAAGTGTACAATAAACCGCC
>JAITDV010000357.1 GCA_031282385.1 Planctomycetaceae bacterium
CCCAAAATGCTGCCCCCTCCAATCACCCCCACTACGCCCCCCAACCCAACACTAAACCACGCCCGGGGGGGGGGGCATATGTAAATTTCAAAATTGCCCAAATTATCGTTACGATAAATTTTTGGGTATTTCTTTCAAGCCTCCTCTTGGCTTTTTTGGTTTTACTCTTGTTGAGCTTCTTGTTGTAATTGCGATTATTGGTGTATTGATTGCAATTCTTTTGCCCGCTGTTCAAGCGGCGCGTGAAGCCGCACGACGAACTCAATGCGCCAGCAACATGAAACAATTTGTTCTGGCAATCCACAACCACCACGACGCAACAAAACGATTGCCTTACCGAACAAAAGGAGCAATGGGCGGCGGTTCAATAAGTCCGCATGTATTTTTAATGCCTTATTATGAGCAATCTGCTCGTTTTGAAGCATGGAAAAATATTGGATCGCCGATGAGAGGCGGTGCAAAAACACCTGAAAGATTAGAAGTACTAACAACACCATTGCCAATGCTTCTTTGTGCCTCTGACCCATATTGCAGACACGCAGGTAATGTTGACACAATTTATCCTGAAGAAGCGAATGCTGCTCGTTGTAACATTATGGTTAGCTTTGGCGACACGATCTATCGCAATCAAAATGACGCCGATAATTTAACTGAATCAGAAATGCAAACATACCAACGCGGAATAGTTGGTTATGGTCGTGCATTTGGTCTTGCGGATATTACTGACGGTACGAGTAACACAATGGCAATTTCTGAATCTTTTTCAACTCACCCATCCGTCATGCCCAACACGATTAAATCCGGCGCGATTCATAACGCCGATGCAGGCGAATTACACCGCACTCCACGAATGGTTTGTCTTACAAACGGCTATGCCGTCGGAGACAAAACGCGTGTTGCTAATCCTGCGGATCGTAATTTTCGCGGTAATCAATTCACCGATGGACGTCCTTGTGCAACAGGCGTTGTTACCGTCTTGCCGCCCAACACGCTTTCATGCTCAAGAAACAGCGGCGCAAGCTCAACTTGGGGAGTTTGGACAGCAACAAGTTTTCATCCCGGACTTGTAAATTGCGGTGTTGCCGATGGCGCCGTACGCACTATTACAAATACGATTAATTGCCAAACAGTTCCGGCAATCACCGTAACAGAAAATCTTTATGTCGGTCCCAGTCCTTACGGAATTTGGGGCAATTTCGGCTGCCGTAATGATGGTATTACTATCACGTTGCCGTAATTGAAATAATAACGTGTACTTTGTTGACGTCTATCTGAATAATTTTCGATAATTTTCGTTACAAATAATCGTCGGCGCAATTTTAATATTGTCAAGATTCTATTTGTACACTGTTCGTATTATAAATTGTATGCTTTCAAATAGATAAGCAAATGGCAATAAACGAAATTTAAAGTGTGAACAGTTTATAAATTTTCAGACATGATTGTTTAAATAATTTTGTCTTGTCTATTCAACTATAACAAAAATTTAACTAATCCAAATAAAAAAATTATGAAACGTTTATTAATTTTGAGCATGTTGTTTTTAATTTTCACCGGTTGCAGCCGGACTCCGATCAATGGCTTGGTTCCTGCACGAGGGCAAGTTTTGTATGACGGTTCACCAATAGGCGGAGTCGGTATCGTGTTCACGCCGGATGCAAATTCAGGAAGTGATCGATTTGCAAACGGTGTAACTAAAGATGACGGCACGTTTGAACTTGAGACGGCTGGCTACAAAGGCATTTTGCCCGGTACGTATATTGTTACGTTATCGAAAACCAGCACAAAAAGCAAAATCACCGAAGCAGAAGAGAAAAAACTTCTCGCCGAAAATAAACCAATTCCAAACGCCGAAATCATCTATCACATTCCTTACAAATACAACAATCCAATGTTGTCAGAAATCAAAATTGAAATTGATAAAAACGGTAAAAAAGACGTCAAAATAGAATTGATGCCCGACAACACTCCGCCGCCGGTGTCAGATATTTGACGTCCATAATTTTCGTTACAAAAATCTTTAACCATTAAATTTGTTTAACAAAAATTTTTTTTACAATAAACAAAAATGAGAATAATATTAAAAATCAGAGCATTTACGCTTGTTGAGTTATTAGTAGTTGTTGCGATAATTGGGCTTTTGATTGCTCTTCTCCTTCCGGCAGTGCAAGCCGCACGCGAAGCCGCAAGACGAATGGAATGCTCCAATCACATGAAACAATACCTATTGGCTCTACACAATTACCACGATAGCAACGGCGTTATTCCGCCGGCTAAACTTGACACGACTGATTGGGGACCGAATTTCCTTTTGTTGCCTTACGTCGAGCAACAGGCAAGAGTTGATAAAATCAAATCAGCCGGAATTACCGATCCAATAAATAATAGTTCAAGTAACGGTTCATGGTGGACGGAACCTGTTGGAATGTTTCTTTGCCCTTCCGATTTGCAATCCACCGCACCAAATGTCTGGAACGATAAAGGACCCGCTAAAACAAATATTATGTTTTGCCGCGGCGATAGCGTTTACAATAATTACGATGGAACAACATCGGCAGAAAACCGCGGTATTTTTGTTAGCGGTACCGGCAACACTGTTGATATGACAAGTTGCAGCGATGGGACAAGCAACACACTTGCAATTTCAGAATGCGTTACGGCAACTCACAGAAACGCCGCATATCTGTTGCCGAGCAACGGCGTAAGCAACCAATCCGCAAACATGAATCAAGACCCTTACACGAATTGTTTCAATGACGGAGTTGCTTACACGAAGGCAACGAAAAAATTTAACTCACCATCAAATGCTTCATGGCGCGGTAGTTTTTTTGTTAGTGCAAGACCAGTTTGTACCGTGTTTACGACAATATTACCGCCAAATTCTTTTTCATGCGAAGTGAGTCCGGGAACTGCCGGCGCAAGCAGAGGAATTTGGAACGCAAGCAGCAATCACAGCGGAGGCGTCAATGCAGGACGGCTTGATGGTTCGGTTACTTTTTTGTCGGATACAATCAATTCACGCAGCACGGCAGGAACTTTCACAATGCCCTCAAATAACACAACTCCTGTTTCAGGTTTAAGCCCTTTCGGAGTATGGGGCAGCTTAGGCGCAAAAAACGATGGAGGAACCGCAACATTTTAAAAGTACAATCAATATATTGAATATTTACACACTGTTCGTACTACAATATTACGCTCTGATGGAACGAAATTTATAGTACGAACAGTAGACCTTTTCGCTAACCTGTAGGAGACCACCCCTGACCCCTCCGAAGGAGAGGAATAATTCCCCTCACTCGGAGGCGTATTCTTCTTCCACTCACTCGGATGCGTCTTCTTATTCCCCTCACTCGGAGGCATCTTCTTATTCCCCTCCTTCGGAGGGGTTAGGGGTGGTCTCGGAGGAGTTAAAGGCGGTTTTTCGTTGTAGTTTTTT
>JAITDV010000377.1 GCA_031282385.1 Planctomycetaceae bacterium
GCGTATTCTTATTCCCCTCCTTCGGAGGGGTTAGGGGTGGTCTCGGAGGAGTTAAAGGCGGTTTTTCGTTGTAGTTTTTTTGCTGCGTTGATGTATTTTTAGGTTAGAGAAAAGGTCTACTGTTCTCACTAGATGTTGTTCGTACTATAAATTGCGTGACTCAAAAGCGGAAAAGCCTGCTTTCCGATAGGTAATCAGACGGCGGCAAACAAAATTTCAGGTGTAAACTGTTTAAATTCTGAATAAAAAATAATTCCGAATTACAAATTCCGAGTTCAAAACATGGGTAGTTTATTTTCGATACAATGTACGACTTGTAACGCGCGGATATCGGTCAAGAGTGAAAAATTGATCGGTCAGATTCTTGCGTGTCCGCGTTGCGGCGGAATGGTGTTAGTTGAGCGTCCAGAACCGGTTGTTGCGGGTAATGAAGTTGAGATTGATCCTACGCCGTCGCCTAATTCTTTGCAGATGAATCCGCAGCAACAGGATGATTTGAACACGAACATAAAATTCTTTCCCAACACGTTGACCGCAACAACTGATTCCGGTTTGTTGAACGTAAACAAGCCTGATGAAATTACTAACAACCTGAATCCAATAAATAATTTACCTAATTCTAATTCTCCACTGTCAACGGATTTTTCTACATCCGGCAACATTACTGAAACAGAAATTCATAAACGGACAATTATGTTATTGATTCTTGTTGTGTTATCTATTATTCTTTTTTTCGCTACTGTTTTATTATTTTTACAAAAAAGGACTGCGGACACAAAGCCGATTATTGTTCCGTCTAATAACAATATTAGAGAAGACCAAACCAAGATAATTAAAATTGATCCAGAATCAAATTCAAATCCGCAGGTTGACGATAATACGCTGCCTGCTCCGCCGACTCCGCCTGAGACGCCGACAATTAATGTTACAGAAACAAAGCCGCCTGATAATAACGCTGAAGATTTTATACCGTTGCCGCAGTTGAACAATGAAAAAAAAACAGCCGTAGTATCTGTTGAAACCGGCGAAACAAAAAATACTTCGATGGTTGCACAAGAAGTGAATGATTTGGATCCAGTTAAGAAATTTATAGAGGAATTAAAAGACAAGAGCAAAAAACAACAATTTAGTGAATTTAATGATTCTGTTGTTATTAAGCCAATTGATGTGACGGCGCGATTGCGTCAACCGATTGCAGGTTTTCGTTACGAAAATATTCCATTGTTGAAAGTGATTCGTACAATTTCTGAATTATCGGCGATTCCAATTTCGCTTGATGTTGATGAGATGCGAGCGTTTGGAATCAGAATTGATGTTGCGGTAACGGGCAAGTTTGGTGCAGGCAATATTGGCGAGATTTTGGACAAGATACTTGAGCCGTTGAAATTAATTGCGGTTGTCGAAAATTATCAATTAACAGTTACGGTGTTGCCTGATAAACGAAAAGAGTTAGTGTCAGAGACGATTGATGTTGCTGATATAGTTAAGGGAACGAAAGACGGCGATCAATTGACGGCGGAGCGGCTTGTTGAAGTTGTTGCGAAATTGATTGATCCGGTTGGTTTTGGGAATGTTGCTGACGGCGGTGATAATGCTGATGGCGGTGATCGCAATAATAATCGTAACGATAATAAAATAATGCCGCAAATTCGTGTTGTTGGTGAATCGATTTTTATTTGCTCGTATCGCCGCAAGGTTGATGAGGCAATTCGTCTTTTGGAGCAAATTAGGTTGTTGCGGGGATTGCAACAGAAAACGAAAATTATTGAAGATGATTTGGCGCCGGAGGTGTTTGGTTGGGACAATGTGGATGTATTGGTTACGCTGAATTATTATCAAGAAACGCCGCTTGCGGTTATTTTTGAGCAAATTGAGAAAAAGTACGGGTTACTGATAACAGTAGATTACAAAGAATTACATCGTGCAAATTTATCATTTGATCAATTATACGGAAAATTACGGGCAAACAATATCACGTTAAATGAAGCACTAGAGCAATTATTAGCATCGGTTGATGGTGTGCCGCTTACGTACAGGATTGTTGGCGGTAATATTATTGAGTTGACAACAACCCATACCGCAAAACAACCTAACAAAATGAGTACAGAAATACATCGTTACAAAAAAACTGAAAATCAAGCTGCCGAAAAAAACGTTACAAATAATATTGACGGCAAAGAAACTGCGGAACAAATAGTAGAATCAATAATCGCAGTAATCGAACCCGCCTCGTGGAAAAATATTGACGTCGCCAAAATTCCAAATAACAAAGGCGAAATTATAATAGATCGTCCATCATCTTGCCTAATCATCAGGCAATCACAACCAATCCAACGTCAAATCAGAACATGGTTAAAACAACAATAAACTCAACGTAATTATTCAGTAAAATATATAAAAATTACGTAAAAATCGATAAGAATTGACGTGATAAATAATCGTTATTTATACGAACGGTATAACACAAAATTTCGTAATTATACGCATCAATATAAAATGTTTCTAAATCGTTATGCTCGTCAAATTGCTTTTTCTGGAATTGGGGCAGAAGGGCAAAATAAATTACTGACTTCAACTGTTGCAATAATAGGAGTTGGCGCGCTTGGTACGGTGCTTGCCAATATTTTATGCCGTGCAGGAATTGGCCGTTTACGGTTAATTGATCGTGATTATGTTGAGTTTACAAATTTGCAGCGGCAGATTTTATTTACAGAAGAAGACGCAATTAAACGCCGTCCTAAAGCAGTTGCTGCGTGTGAATTTTTGAAGAAGGTAAATTCTGAAATTGTTTTGGAACCGGTTGTGTCGGAATTAAATTCGGGAAATATTACACAAATATTAGACGGAGTTGATCTGGTATTGGATGCGGTTGACAACTGGGAAACACGGTTTTTGATCAATGAGTGGAGCGTAAAAAACAAAATTGCGTGGATTTATTCAGCTGCGTTGGGATCGCAGGGAATGACGATGAATTTTTGTTACAATAATTCAGACAACTCAAATACTCCAAATAACTCCGCCGTCAATTCAAATCGCCCTTGCCTGCGATGTTTTATTCCCGCCGATCAATCTCAAACACAACAACAAACATGCGCAACCGCAGGAATTTTAGCAATGTCAACAGGAACAGCCGCATCAATACAAGCAACTGAAGCCGTGAAAATTATTCTTAATTCACCGGCAACACGCGAAGGATTGTTAACTATAGATTTGTGGACTAATCGTTTCAAAAATATCAAAATAGATCGTGACATGGATTGTCCCGTTTGTGTATGTGGAAATTATGAGTATTTATCCCGCAGTGGAGGTATGCGGGTTCAGAAACTTTGCGGAAGAAATTCAATCCAAATCACACCTGAGTTACAAACTCCGATTGATTTGGAATCATTTGCCAAGACATTAGCTAACGCCGGAAAAATAGAAGCAAATCGATATATTTTGAATTTCACAAACGACGAATGCCAATTTGTCCTGTTCCAAGACGGACGCGCAATTATCGAAAACGTACAAGACGAAACACACGCTAAATCAATTTACAACGAATTTATTGGATTGAGATAAAAAATATTTGTATGTTTATTTTGCGATTTCTTTAACAGCTCGCAGACAATAATCAATTTCTGTTTCACTATTGAAATAATTTGGGCTGATTCTTACGGTGCCGCCTGAATTTATTGTTCCGATAATTTTATGCGGGTCGGCGGCACAATGTAATCCGCCGCGTACCGCAATTCCAAATCCGGCGTCAAGTATCGCCGCAAATTGTTCAGGCAATATTGTTTCATGTTGAAAAGATACAACGCTGCCGCGACTAAATCCTTTGGCGGGAGCTATCACTATGATTCCTTTGATCTCTTGCAATCCATCAATCAAACACTCAACAAATTCCGCTTCCTTCGCCGTAATCTTATCAATTCCTGTCTCAAAAATAAACCGTAATCCCGCCGCCAGTCCCGCAATTCCATGAGCGTTAAGCGTACCGCTCTCCAAACTGTCAGGTAATTCTGTTGGTTGATTCAACAATTCCGATGAATTGACGCCGCCGACCATACCGCCGCCGGTGCCGCCTTCCAACAACGGACGAATTTGTACACCAGACGCAACATATAGTCCGCCCGTTCCTTGCAAACCAAAAAGCGATTTATGCCCCGAAAACGCAAGCAAATCAATACACATTGCCTGAACATTAATCGGCTTCACACCTGCTGATTGCGCCGCGTCAACCATAAACAAAACACCGCACTCACGGCAAATACGACCAATTTCATAAATATCATTTTCCGTACCAAAAACATTTGACACATGATTGCAAATCACCAATTTCGTATTCGGTCTGATTGCATTTTTTAATTGTTCTTTGTCAAGACCATTGTTAAGATCAGAACTAATTTTCGTAACGTTTATTCCGTTACTTGCCAGATAATGCAATGGACGAGTTACAGAATTATGTTCAAATGAACCGGTTATAACGTGATCATTTATTGACAAGATTCCTTTCAATGCAAAATTTATAGCGGTTGTCGCGTTGTGTGTGAAAACAATATTTTTCGGAGATGGAGTATTGAACAATCTTGCACAAAGTAATCGCGTATCGTCAATCATTCGTTGTGCTGCAATTGCGGCATAATGTCCAGACCGTCCTGCATTGCCTCCGCAATTACGCATAAATTGATCTACTGCCGAATAAACCGATTCAGGTTTCGGAAACGATGTAGCCGCATTATCAAGATAAACTTTCCGCAATCCTGTATCTTGATTTTTATAATCTTGCATGGTTTCTATATATATCAAACGGTTGAAACAGTTCGCACATGAATTTTCGTTGTAACTATTCTGTCGCCCAAGCTCAATAAATCCGTGCTGGATAAAATTGTTTTGGAAACACGGCGCAATTCTTATAAGTGGTTACTGTGTTTTACTGCGTTACCATTTGCTTCGTTCCTAACCCTCGCCATCCTAAACAATTGGGTTGCAAGAATTTCATAACGGAATAATGGAATAGTTGTCAGAAATCTTAATTTGTCATAATTATTGATCGTGAAGGGGCGATAGTTTCAGCGTTGAAGTTTCGAGTTAGGTAATTCCATAAGATTGTTTGTTGATTTTTTGTCAAATTCCATTCGCAATCTATTTTTCTCAATATCTCACTTTCGTCACGATATAAGGCGGTCAATGCCCCACGAATAGAAATTTTGAAAACGTGCATAGCGGTTGGAGTGCCGACTGTTGTCATGTTATTTTCGGAGTTACTTATTACCAACTCTGCCAATGCGTAACTTCCTTGATCAGGAATAGCAGCAACATTTTTTTTAGCTGACGCGAAACCATTACCAACATTGACCTGCCATCCTCGTCCTGATTCCCAAACTGCAACAATACGATCAGAACCAATAATAATATAACGATTATGATAGTCCAACCGATCAGGTAAATTCTCTATCCGACGTCCCGCAACACCAATTGATGACGCAATTTCAGGTTGGGTGATTGTTGGCGTGTTGGTTGTAATGGTGGTAGGGTTATTTTTCGGCGGTTCGGGACGTTTGATTAGAATCGGATTTTTGCATTTCGGGCAATTACGGGTTTGACCTATTATTGTTACTTTTGCGTTCAACTTACTGCCGCAATTATCACATATAATTTGAAAAGTATCACTAGACATTTTTTATCCTCCAATTTATAAATTGTATGCAACTATTCAGTAATTGGGCGTTGTTGTTTTATATTTTCTTTCGCCCCGAAATGAGCAATACAGAAACTCGTTGAAATACGTAAACAAGTTGATAATAAAACAGATAATTAAGAAAATTCAGGGTGATTTCAATTTGTTTCGTTTATTGTATTGGCAATGAGATTCATGCGTAATCAGAGTATTGTACGTGAATAATTCTAATTTTGAACAGCAGCGCGCAAAAAAAGTCCGGGCGACAAAACGGAAAATCATCGCACCGGACCCATCCCCCCCGGGAAAACCGACAAAAATATCAATTATTCCAATCCCCGTGTCTCGACGCGAAAAAACGAACCAAAAAACACGCTTAACAACGGGGACTCACAACAAAACAAATTAACAACTAAATTCGATGTTTGCTCGAAAAACCAAAAAGATAAATCTCACCGACAATATGGGTTATCGGACAGTCTCTAATGCGACTTGCATTATTTTTGAAAAAAAAATTTTTTTCGGGGGGGAAATGGGTCTTTGAAAACTATACAAAATCAGATAATTGTCATAAACGAATAAAGTGAAATGTGTTACTCGCATGTTGCCGGCAAGCATATTTAATTGTTTACGGCGAGTTCAAATTTTACGCTAGCGAAAATATTACGGATTTAACGATTGGGCAACATCAGTCCTGTACGCAACCACCGCCGGTAAATATCCAACTAATGATGCAAGTATCACTAATCCGGGAATAAGTACCAACTCTGCAAGTTGGAAGTGAAGCGGATTGACGACAACCATTACGGCACTGGCAATAATCGGTCCCAAAACAGCTATCAAACTATGCCCAATCACAACCCCAATCAAACCTCCGCAAAGTGAAAGTAATATCGACTCAAATAATATTACCAACATTACTGTTCTGCGTTTTGCGCCAAGTGCTCGCATTATTGCGATTTCCTGTCGTCTTTCGTTCATTGAGTTGTAGATGCTTACCATCATTCCTATTCCTGCAACAATAACAACCAAAATCGAAAATATCACTAAAACAATCTGCACCCGACCAACAATCAATTCAAAAAGCCGTGTAATTTCGCGAGTTGGCGATGCTACTTGAACAGATAAATCTGCAATCAGTCTGCCCGCAAGCGCAGTTGTCCATGTATCCATTCTTTCTCCGCCGTGCAACCCTTCGTTTATTTCCAGCACCACATCGTCTCGGTCATCGACTTTTTTGATTTCGCCTTTAAGCTCCTGCTTTTTCACCAACACCAAAATTGCTGAAATTCGACGATTATCTATGCGTTGATTTTCTGTTGCGCGTGATTTCTGCGTACTTTTAACTCCAACACTTGAATTGTTTGAATCATTTGATTTAATTGTGTTCTTTGAGTTAGAAGTTAAATTGGTTTTATTGTCTGTTTCAGGCTGGGCAATTTTTTCGTTGCGCAAATTATTGTCATCTGAATCAGCAACAAGTCCTTTATCTTCCGAACTACGTTTCAAAATCTCATCTACTGCCGATGTCGGAAAGTGATCAATCATCACAAAAAATCCTTCAAGATTTACGAAAACCGCCTGATCATTTGGCGTTCCTGTCGGATTAAGAATACCGACAACTTCAAATTGTGCAGGTTCAGGATAATTATCGGACGGAACAATAGTGTTAGCTGTTGCTTTGAATTTATCGCCGACATTAAGTTTTGTCAATTTTGCGGCAGTGTATCCAAGTACTGCATCAAATCTGATTCCCGGTTTAAGATTGTCGCCTTTGTAGAAAGTGTAGGGTCTGT
Source organism: Planctomycetaceae bacterium (assembly GCA_031282385.1). Classification (GTDB taxonomy): domain Bacteria; phylum Planctomycetota; class Planctomycetia; order Pirellulales; family Thermoguttaceae; genus WRKP01. The sequence goes on from JAITDV010000377.1 coordinate 7,459, forward strand.
CATTCAAATAACGCAACTTGGTAAAAAAATGCGGCGTCGTTGCAATAATCTGCAACCCCCGCAATACCATCAATCTTTCGCCGATTGCCAATGGAATTGCGACTTCAATATGTGATGAGTATCTACCGGTATCGATTTGTTTGAAATAGTTGTACGGAATTGTGTCGCTGAGTTGATTCGAGTAGAAAACCGCTCCAAGAACCGTATCAAGCGCAGAACCTTTGGGCGGACCTACTACAAGATCATAACCTTGTGCGCTGCGTTTGAACGTCTGGTCTAAAACGCCGTAAATCACTATAACCGCAACCACCAACGCCACTCCAAGTCCCATTGAGAACGCCGTTAATCCCGACGCTAATGAGCGGTGTTGGATGCTGCGCCATGCTATTTTCCAAAGAGACATTTTTTTATTCTGTTTTAAACTGTTAATATTTTTAAACTGTTAATATTTAATTCGGTAACTTTCGCAAGTTCACTTGTCGGAAAGCCTATTTTGACGAATTTGAACTGTACACTTTAAATTTATTTTACCGTCGCCTGCTTACCTATCGGAAAGCAGGCTTTGACGCTCTTGAGTCACGCAATTTATGGTACGAGCAGTATATGACGTCGAATTTCAAAATGCATTTAGTGTAAATATGATTGTGCAATGTTATTCTCGGTTATGCTCGTTTTGAAATGACGACATTTATTTCGGCAAGTTTATCGACTCGGTCAAATTGTTTCGCAACTTCAGGCGCGTGCGTAACAAGTATCAATGCAACATTTTCTTCTTTGCAAGTGTTGCGCAACATATCAATAACTTGTTGTTGGTTACCGACATCGACATTAGCGGTAGGTTCGTCAGCAAGGACGAGTTTGGGTTTATTTGCCAATGCTCTTGCGACGGAGACACGTTGTTGTTCGCCGACGGAGAGATGTGCGGGTTTATGATTCAAGCGATGACCTAATCCAACTTTTTCAAGTAATTCTTTTGCACGGTGTTTATCGCTTCTGCCATTGGCGAATGTCATGCCGATCATGACATTTTCCAAAGCTGTGAAACCTTGTAAGAGGTTGAAGGTTTGGAATACGTAACCAATTCGTTTTGCTCTGAATTGATCGCGTTCTGCTTCTGTCAAAATTGTTGTATCCCAACCATCAATTGAGACATGTCCCGATGAAGGACGCAATATTCCGGCAATAATGTGCAGTAATGTAGTCTTACCGCAACCGCTTGCACCAACCAACACAACTTGCTCGCCCGCTTCAACTTCCCATTGCGGAATTTCAAGAATCGGAAGTGATTCGCCATCAGGCAATTGATACGACTTTTGGAGTTTTTTTATTTCAAGTAACATAATTATTGTAACAATAAATTAGGAGGTTGAACCGCAAACAAATATAAACAATTGTAAAAAACACAATTCGGAATTCGGCAACTTAAAGCAAACTTTCCGATAAATTAAGTTTGTAGTGTTACCGAAAATTCAATTGTGAACAGTTGAAAATTGTCTGATATTATTTGGGGCAAAGTAATTGTCAAACATGTATTTTTTGTCCAGTTCAAAAACAAGCTGCGTAAAAAATAATTCACCAAACAAAAAACGAACCGAAAAATGTTAACAACTCACTACAACTATGTCAACAATAGAGGAAAAAATAATTGTTTACAAAACATTTCTATACTTTTATACGGTTATAAATTGACGGTTGCGGAACAGAACGTTACACTGTTCGCGTTATAAATTACGTGACTCAAGAGCGTTAAAGGAAATTTAAATTGTGAACAGTTTAAAACACACGACTGAATAGTTACATTTTTATGCTGGATTTGGTGAAAGTTGAAATTCGGAGCTGAAACACTATTAATAATCCGCATAATCGGCATAATTGTTATAACGTGCTTTTGCAAAAAAAATTTTTCAGATTTATAGGAAAAAAATTTCAGTTGTGGTTTTCAAAATCGTAGTTTTGACTTATAGTGCTGTAATATTTATGAGTTGGTATTAAGTGATTGCCAAACTTGACATGATTTCAAGATTTACCGATTTAAACAAAATTACTGTTTAAATAAAAAAACGTTATAATGCCAAAATTCAATTTTAAACTATTCATGCTCGAAATTTATTCAACCTACAAGGTATTACTTTTTGGAAACAACCTTTGATGTATCTGTGTTGTTGAATTTTACAATTTGAACGGTTTAAAGTTTTGAACAATTTTAAAATGAACTGTTCACACGTTAAATTTCTTTTACCTTCGCCTGTTTACCTATTGGCAAGTAGGCTTTTGCGCTCTTGAGTCTTGCAATTTATAGTACGAACAGTATAAACATCAGTTATCATCGTAAATTTCGGAGAAAAACAATGAGAATTAAAATCGATTACTTAAATCAGAATCCAACTAAACAACAAACTTCTTTGTTGTTTTTATCATTGTTCTTTTTTTTGTTTATTTGTTTTTTTATAATTTTTGCATCATTGTTACATGCTGCTGAAAACCAAGTCAACAGCCAAAAGATCGAAGATATTCTTCGTCAAGATATTTTGCGGTTTGTTGGACCGATTTCTGACACGTTGAAATTTACAATTCCTGATGATGCTTATCTTGTCCGATTGAATCCGAAACGATTGGTGAAAGCTGAAATCGGTAAACTTCCGCTGGCTTATAATATGCTTATTCGCAATGTTGATCCTGTTGAAAAGGCATTGTTTCAAGATGCTCAAGACGGCAAATGGGATAACTTCAATTTGTTCCGCGCCGCAATGGTTGCCGAAGGTGAACGCGATCCGGCGAAAATCAAAAACTACGAAATAAAATTAGACTCAATATTGCAAAAAGTTAAAATCAAAAATCAAAACAATAATCCTGCGTCCGCAGAAATTTTAACTCGTGAATTGTTTGAATCATTACACCACGAAATAATGACACGGCAATATGACGTTAATTGCACGAATCTTAGCCGTGTATTTGAAACGGGCAAATTTAATTGCGTAAGTGCAACAGTCTTGTTTAATGTGCTTGGAGAAAAAGCAGGGTTGGATGTACATGCTCTTGAGATGCCCGGTCATGCGTTGAGTCGCGTGCGGTTTGCGGACAAAGAATTTGATCTTGAAACAACTTGCCCCGACTGGTTCAATTTGGAAAACAGAGAAGAACTCGCAACGGCTACAACAAAACATGTTGCCCAATCAAAATCAACGGCATCGAATCAGATTACAGGAAATAATATTAGTAACCAAAATTTGACTTATACAAGAACCGAATCCGCAAAATTGGCAGAGTTGTCAAAGAAATCGCGCGAAATCACGTCTGTACAATTGATAGCAACAATATACTACAATCATGGAGTTGATTTACTGAATGAAAAACGTTACGCGGAAGCGGCAATGGCAAACATAAAAGCGTTACATCTTGACCCCGAAAGCGAAACCGCTTGGGGAAATTTAATGGTCGCAATAAATAACTGGGCAATTGAACTGTCATCTGGAAACACAACAAAAGGAATAAAAAGATATGACCTGGCAGCAATTCTGTTAGATCAAGGTTGGTATATTGATGCAAGTTACGAAAAATTTAAAACTAATCAATTGCATGTATATTATCATTGGATTCTTGATCTTGCGATGAAGGGGCGTATTGACGCAGCTAAAGAGGTTTTTTCTTACGCAGACAAAAGATTACCAAACAACCCCATTCTTGCCAGACTAATGGACACTATACTAAGTCAATCTGAAAAACAAAACACTCAACAAATTTCGTTTACACAAGAACGTTAAAACAGATTTGCAGATAACAAAAACGAATTTAACCGTTTTGAAATTGATAACAGTCAAAAAGCAACTGCGGAAAATATGTAATATTTCAGTGGAATTAGTGTTTTGAGTTAATTAATAACTCATGTTACGCAGGGACTAAATATCAGTTTTTCCTTCGCCACTTTAGGGACGGGGAAAATTTCCAATTCTACGGAGTGTTGTTTTACTGACTTTTTTACTTACAGTGCGCAACATGAGTTAGTAAGAAGATGAGGTTGTTTACCCGATATTCACGTGTTCAAGAAATTCCACTGAATAATTACGAAAATATTAACAAAGTTATTAAACTGTTCATACTTTAAATTTCTTTTACCGCCGCCTGCTTACCTATCAGAAAGTAGGCTTTTACGCTTTTGAGTCACGCAATTTATAGTACGAACAGTACACTGTGTTTTGTTGTGTTTTTGTCAACTATGTTGTTTTGTAATTTATAGGTGTTTGTGCTTTTATCTGCGTTTTATGCGTGAATATTATGGTAACGGGAAATTTTGATCTGGACACGATTTTCTAAAATTTGCATAATACGCAATGCGATTCTGTTTTGTTACTTTTGCCCAGCAGAGCCAACACTTTAACCAGTTCACACTTTAATTTCTTTTACCGCCGCCTGCTTACCTATCGGAAAGCAGGCTTTTACGCTCTTGAGCTGCGCAATTTATAGTACGAACAGTTTAATCAGTTTGCATTTGAAATTTCGACAACAATTAGACATTTATTTTTCAGAAAGTCAGTATTGATGTTTTTGTCTTTTCGGATTTTAGAGCGTGTTTTGTGTGTTTCAATTGGCGTTTTGCTTATTGTTTGCGGCGGCGGTGCGCTTAATGCTCAAGGGTTCGATGTGCTTCGGCTTGCAGGTACAAATATCAACGCCGAACTAAATCTCAAAGATAATATTGAAATCTATCAATCCGGTAATTACGTGCAATTACGGATTGCCGGATCACTTACTCTATCACGCAACTTTTCGCCAATCAGAACAACTCCGCCAAAAATTGCAAAAAATCTGATCATTCACATCGGCGTCTATCTGGTTCCAGAATCCAACGGTTTGAGTATTTTGCCGGAATCAAAACGCTCCGATACGGCAAAAACGCATCCCGAATATGAAAACGAATTTCCTGTCACGGTTTCAACAGATTCGCCTTACAATTTTCCTATCACATTTCCTACTCCGAAAAATGATGGCGTTTACGAAATTGTTGTTTCAATTTATACGCAAAACCAAACGCCGTTGCCTCGAAGTTTTACCAAACCTGATATTGAAATTGTCCGGCAAATTGTTGTCGTCAATCCCGAACCCAAACAACAAACAATCCAAGCCGCCGCCAACTCAAGCTCTTTTGACAAAGAACTAATCGATCAAAACAACACACAAAAAAACGAATGGTGGAAACCAAACTTAAAACGCTTGCCCGTAATTCCTACGCCGAAATTACCGAGTTTTATTGATCGTAATCCTGTAACAACGATCTCTCCACCCGATAATTTCCGTTTTGCAATAAATAAAAATTCACTCGCTAATTTTTTTGAACAATACACAAACCAACCCGCAAATATCGCCGAAAATAATAATTCTTCAAAAAATGAAAATGATACTAATATCATTTTGCATCCGCCTGAAAATTCCGTTGCAAATACATGGCATGTTGTGCCGCTTAACTTACACGAAATCGGAAAACCGCATTTGATCGAAATAGATTATCCGCAATCAATAGCGCAGAAGCTTGAAATTGCTGTTGTTGAAACTGTTGACAATGAACATGTGATAAGCGCGGAATCTTGTATTCACGTCACTGAAACTGTAGGGCAAGCTATCGCGTCTTTTGAGTCGGGACAAAATAATACGCATCGCGTTTTGTTTTGGTCAAAAACAAAAACACCGACGTTGTTGTTCATAAATCGCACGAAACAAAATTGCATTTTTAGCAACACTATCAGATTGTTTAAAATCACATCCAATCCGATTCCGCGTCAATATAAATTTATTCCGAAACGTCTCGTCGCCGGTTATCTCAATCGACCTGAAACGTTATTGCAACTCGCGTCAACCATTGAAAAATCAGACCCAAAACAAAATAATAATAACAATAACAATAACAACAACACCGAATCACCCAAAAATCTTGCCCGAAACTGGCAGACGCTTTACGAATCCGCAAATAGGTTAGTTGAAGTTTTACATTGGAACGGATTTGACGGCGTAATGTTAAATGTTGCTTCAAAGGATGCAATTTTGTACAAAACAGATTCCAAACAACCTGAATCACAACACGATATGCTGGAATTGTTACACAGATTATTTGACCGCGAAATATTTTCGTTGATACCCGCAATCAACTTCAACATGCGGCTGCCGAAAATTGACAAATTAATACAAAATAATCCGCAACTCACTCACGAACTTTTATTGCCCGAAACAGAACCTCAAATAAATCCCAATATTAATAACACCAACATTAACGTTACAATAAATAATAATGAAACAATAAATTCAAATGCACGTTACAACTTCCTACATCCAACCGTTCGTGAAACACTGCTCAACACAATTCGCAAAATCACAACACAATACAGCTCTCATCAATCATTCGGCGGAATCGGTATCATTCTCGCACAAGATAGTCATACATTGCTGAATGAACCGCTCAAATCTCTTGACGATTGGACAATACACGAATTCGTTAAAGATACGGGAACGCTTGTACCGGATGCACATTTTGCGGAGTTGCGGGACAGGATTGAATTTCGTTCAAAATTTTTCAAAAATAACAACGCCGCTTTGGAAACATTCATTAATTGGCGCAACATTAAAGTAAAAGAATTTTATCAAGAAGTTGTCAAAATCATTACTTCAGCCCGCCGCGATGCGCGATTGTATCTTGCAGCTGATACAATTTTGGATCAACCCGCAATAAAAAAATTTTGTCTGCCGTTGCTTTCACGAACCGGTACGGTGTTGTTGTCGCAACGTATGCTTGGTTACGATCCCGCAATAATTTGCAAAATTCCGTCGTTGACTTTTTTACGTCCATCCCGCAGATCGCCTGATATGCAAAATGAATCAGCCGCCGTTTATTGCGATTTCGACTCTGTAAATACCGGCGCACAATTTATTCATAACGGAATTTCATTTGGAACTTTATTCTTCAATGATCCCGATCAATCGCCGTCAGTCCCTGCTTCAATTCATAACCGCCGCAGATTTGTAAAACAATTGGCTCAATCAGACGTCGCAATGTTTTTTGACGGCGGTAATTCATTATTAAGCGGAGAAAATGATTCGTTGCGGGATTTGCTCGCCGTCTTCCGACAACTTCCAGCGTTGCCGTTCAATACTTTTTCCTACCCGCCTAATCAATCCAATAACACAACAACCAGCGCAACAATAATTCCATATTCATCCGCTGTGTCGGTTTCAACTGAACGCTCAATGCAGCCGATTACGATACGATATGTCAATAATGGTTCGGGATTGTTTGTTTATATTGTCAATGATGCACCGTTTGAAGTGCGTGTAGATATTGAGTTTAAGATTGCGGAAGATGTCGGTTTTTATGAGTTGAGCGGTAGAAAAAGATTTGAAACTGGAACATGGCATGAAGGTCGGCGAAGATGTTCGTTTAGAATTGAGGCGTACAACTTGATGGCAGTTTATATCAATGATATAACAGCAACAATTAATGATGTAGAAGTATTGCGACCGGAGTATATTTGCGGAGTGAATGGAGTTTTGCACAAGTGGGTAGAACAATTAGGACAAAGAATCCAAATCGCAAGAAGTGGAATAAAATGGGATAAATTGACCAACGCCGGATTTGATGAGGTTCGTGAACGCGGGAAACAGAATTTCAAAAAAACAGATTTGCCCAAAAAAATATTGCAAGAATCAACCGGACATTTCGACTCCAACAAATACGAATACAGCGAATATCACGGTTGGCAAGCATTGTCAACTTCAGACGCATCGGCGGATATTGATGCGACTGTTAAACACAATGGCAACGCAAGTTTGAAATTGACATGTTTGGGGGCGGACAAAAATATTTGCGTCAGCAGCGATCCATTTGAACTTCCAGCAACAGGTCGGCTTTTTGTTTCTTTTTTTGTTGGTATCAAAAACGACACGGAACAAAACAGTTTGGTTACAGCTAATTTGCATGAGTCAAATTTAACAACATCTTCAGTAAGAACAACAGAACAACTTGCAGCTCCATTATTGTTTCAGGTTTCGGTTGTGGGAATAGGCGGCAGAATTAATGATAATAATAACGGTACAGGAACAGACAACGAATTGATTAATCGTACATTTAATATGGAATCGTTGTTAAAACCCACTTCACGCACCGCTTCAACCGTTAATGAAACTAACAACAGCATCCAATGGTTTAAAGTAGTTGTTCCTTTTGATCGGCTTCCGATGGATGGCAATAGAGGTGTAGTTTTACGATTTAGTTTGGGCGGAATGAAGACGGTTTGGATTGATGATATTACGTTGTATCAAGTCGCGTTTACGCCGGAAGAAACAAATGAACTTTTCAGGTTGTTGTCGGCAGCGGATGTACGTAGAACGAAATATCGAATATCCGATTTAATGACACTTTTTGACAGTTATTGGGTGCAATTTTTATTGCATAACACTCCTGAAAAAAATAATACAACTTCGCCAAATCAAATTGTTGTTCCCAATACGCCTGCCAATAACATCTCCGGTAATTCCCAAATCGCCATGCTTCCTACTCCCGCCGCACCCAAAAAACAACCCGATAAACCTGCTGCAAAATCAAATATAATTCAACGCATTAAATCTTGGATAACGTGGAAGTAATTTTGGAATTTGATGACGATATTTGATAAAATCGTTTTGGCAAAAATTGGTAACTATTCATTTCATGATGAAATACATTGGCAAATTTTATACACGCAACTGAATAATTACTTTTAAACAGTTCACACTTTAAATTTCGTTTACCACCGCCTGCCTACCTATCGGAAAGCAGGCTTTTACGCTCTTGAGTCATGCAATTTATAGTATGAACAGTATAGAGTTTCTTATATTTTGTTTTTATTTTATTTTATTTTTGAGATGAGAGTAGCTTCGGTTGTGATTGTGTTGGCACTAACGTTTACGCATTTGGCAAATGATCTTTTTCAAACGTTTTTTCAAGCGATTTATCCGCAGATTAAAGAATCTTTATTACTGACTTTTACACAAATAGGTTTTATTACATTGACCTTTCAATTTACATCGTCTATTTGTCAACCTATAGTTGGTTTTATTACAGACAAGCGTCCGCTTCCTTATTTATTGCCCGTTGGAATGATGTCAACACTTATTGGAGTGTTGATGATTTCTTATGCTGTTAGTTTTATGGCGGTGCTTGTTGCAGTTGCATTTATTGGGATTGGGTCGGCGGTGTTTCATCCTGAAGCGTCGCGGATTGTATTTCTTGTTTCGGGTTCGCGTGTTGGTTTTTTTCAATCATTATTTCTGGTCGGCGGCAACGTTGGCGGTTCATTTGGAGCGTTGTTTGCTGCAATTCTGATTGCGCCGTATGGTCACAGTTATTCGATTTGGTTGTCAATATTTGTTATTTGTACAATAATTATTTTGTTACCGATTTGCCGTTGGTATTCTTGTAATTTGCATCGGCTTAAAATTTCACGTGCGGAGAAAGTTTCTCAATCCAACGCGACAAATTCTATAAAATTATCGCGAACAACAGTAATAATTTCTTTGGTTGTTCTTATGGTACTGATTTTTTCAAAGTATGTTTATCTTGCTTGTTTTAGGAGTTTTTATACATTTTATTTGATGGAACGATTTGGTGTTTCGGTTAGGGAATCGCAAATTTATTTATTTTTATTTTTATTTGCAGCGGCAACAGGTACGCTTGTCGGCGGACCGATTGGAGATTGGATTGGTCGCAAGTACGTGATTTGGGTTTCGATACTTGGGGCGTCGCCTTTTGCGATTTGCGTACCTTTTGTTGATTCTCTTTTTTTGACGTGTTTATTGAGTGTGATAGTGGGATTTGTTTTATCGTCTGCGTTTTCAGCAATTTTGATTTATGCTCAAGAATTAATGCCGGGTAGAATTGGTATGATTGCAGGATTATTTTTCGGGTTGGCGTTTGGAATTGCCGGAGTTGCATCGGTGGTGTTGGGCAAGGCTGCTGATATATATGGAATTGATTTTGTTTTTGGATTCTGTTCGTTGTTGCCGTTACTGGGATTAACAACATACCTCTTGCCCAACATAAAAACAACTTAATGCAGCTTCTAAAAATAGACCTTTTCGCTAACCTGTAGGAGACCACCCCTGATCCCTCTGAAGGAGGGGAATAAGAAGACGCCTCCGAGAGAGGCGAATAATTCCCCTCCTTCGGAGGGGTTAGGGGTGGTCTCGGAGGAGTTAAAGGCGGTTTTTCGTTGTAGGTTTTTTGTTGCGTTGATGTATTTTTAGGTTAGAGAAAAGGTCTA
>JAITDV010000491.1 GCA_031282385.1 Planctomycetaceae bacterium
TGCTTTCCGATAGGTAAGCAGGCGAAGGTGAAGGAAATTTAAAGTGTGAACAGTTTAAAAACCGCCTTTAACTCCTCCGAGACCACCCCTAACCCCTCCGAAGGAGGGGAATAAGAAGATGCATCCGAAGGAGGGGCATAAGAAGACGCCTCCAAGTGATGCGAATAATTCCCCTCCTTCGGAGGGGTCAGGGGTGGTCTCCTACTGGTTAGCAAAAAGGTCTAATAATTTGTGCAAATTCATGTCAATTCATTGAAATAAATTTATTGTCTAAATTTGTCTATTCTGAAAATTTCGATAATTCCGTCAAAAATAGGTTTTTAAACTATTCACAGTTTAAAGCTGCCGTCCCGCCAACTCAAAGGCAGACATTGTAACAGACCCCAAAAACATATCAACACACCCAATATTAGACCTTTTCTCTAACCTAAAAATACATCAACGCAACAAAAAACCGCCTTTAACTCCTCCGAGACCACCCCTAACCCCTCCGAAGGAGGGGAATAAGAATACGCCTCCGAGGGAGGGGAATTATTCTCCTCCTTCGGAGTGGTCAGGGGTGGTCTCCTACAGGTTAGCGAAAAGGACTATTTTTTACATGTATATCTCGCGATTAAGAAATATTGTACAATAACAACGTAACGTATGCCGACAACATTTTCGATAACAGTTTAAAGTGTGTTTGTTATAAACCGGTGTTCATATTTATTATTTCTAAAGTCAATTTTATCTCTAATGTTCCTTAAAAACTAAATTTTTAAGGAGTTAAGAATATAATAATCACAATGCGTAAAGTTATTATTCGGATAATTGTAACAATTGTAATTTTTACAGTTCAAATTATGGCGGGTGCGGTTGCATTTTCTGTAACGAAAAATGTTGATGGCGGGCGTGAGCTTGGACGAGTTGAGTCGGCGGATAGGATGGTGCAAGTTCGATTGATTGTAGTTCCATCAAAACCGCGATTATCTGATACGATAATTTTTCGGCTTGAAGTTGATGCTGACACGGCGGTCAAGATTGATATGCCTGAATTCGGCAATGCTATTGGTACGTTGAAAGTGTTGGAAATAAACGAAGAAGTCAATTCTGTTGTTGCCCAAAAAGAAAATAGAACTCTCGTCATCAAAACAATTCCAACACAAGCCGGAATTACGCCCATTTGGTCTATGCCGATAACATACTATAAACGATCCGAACCACAAGATAAAAAAAACGTAATCGAGTTAAACGCAACTTCGCTTGAAATTGATTCGGCAGTAACGCCGGATTTGGCAACACTTGACGATTTGAAATCGGATTATGAGTTATTGCAGATAGAAAGCAATTGGTTCTGGCGGATAATTGTGATATTTACGGCGGTTTTGGGATTGGTGTTATTGTTTTCATTTTGGTTTTTCAAACGGCGTGAAAAACTTGAATCTGAGCCAAAACTTTCGCCGCAGCAGATCGCGTTAAAACGTATTGCGGAATTACTTGATAAACGTTTGCATGAGGTTGATGTGAAGTTATTTTTTGTTGAATTAGCGGGAGTGGTGAGATGGTATGTTGAACAACAGACTTCTATACGCGTGCCAGAATTGACAACTGAAGAATTTTTAAAAGAAATCTCGCAAAACCGTCGCATAAAAAACACTATCTCAAACGATCTCGCAAAAAGATTAAAACTATTTCTGGAGTCAGCAGACATGGTAAAATTCGCAAAATTCAAACCAAACCAAGAAGAAATCATGCAAGGAATAAAATACGCACAAGCATTCATCATCGAATGGATAAATTAAAACAATATGAAAATTAAAAGTATTTGCGTCAATAATTTCAAATCGCTGGTCGATTTCAAAATCGTCAACAGAATTAAGCGATGTTGCCCGTATTATTTTAGGGGACAAAATTACAGATGCTCTCAAAAAACTTAATGAACATTGCCAAAAAAATAATAACAAAAAGTAACCAACTGAAGTAATTAAGAAATTAGGTAACTATTCAATCGTTCATTTTAAGTGATAACTGAACTGCGTTGCATTCACGCAAGTTGTAATTTTTTTTCGTAGTGCAGAGCTGCCGACAGAATAGGCACGTTAATAGTTATGAGCAATAGTGAATAATTCACAGGCACAATAGGAAAAACTGAAAGCCTACAAACAGGAACCGGATATAATTAAAATTTTCGGGAAAGACAAACGGATTACGGATTATTTGGATTATTAGACCTTTTCGCTAACCTGTAGGAGACCACCCCTGACCCCTCCGAAGGAGGGGAATTATTCGCCTCCCTCAGAGGCTTCTTCTTATTCCCCTTCTTCGGAGGCATCTTCTTATTCCCCTTCTTCGGAGGCGTCTTCTTATTCCCCTTCTTCGGAGGCGTCTTCTTATTCCCTTTCTTCGGAGGCGTCTTCTTATTCCCCTTCTTCGGAGGCGTCTTCTTATTCCCCTTCTTCGGAGGCGTCTTCTTATTCCCCTTCTTCGGAGGCATCTTCTTATTCCCCTCCTTCGGAGGCGTCTTCTTATTCTCCTTCTTCGGAGGCGTCTTCTTATTCCCCTCCTTCGGAGGGGTCTTCTTATTCCCCTCCTTCGGAGGGGTTAGGGGTGGTCTCGGAGGAGTTAAAGGCGGTTTTTTGTTACGTTGATGTATTTTTAGGTTAGAGAAAAGGTCAACTATCTGTGACTTTACAATGAGCTTGGCAACAGTAAAATCAAGCCACAATTAATGCAAAATATTTTCGTCTGGACAAGAGAAGTCAAACCGGTAGAAAATTCTCGTGAAGAATTACGAAGAATTATATTTTTATTTATCTACAAAATTATGAACATTAAATATTTTATGTATAGAAGTAATTCCTGCATTTTTTTATCGGTGCGACGTTGTTTTTCGATAAGAAACGGCTCATGTATGACAAGGACTCTTTTTGTCGTATTTTTTTGTTTTATATCACTGGCATCACCGATATACAGTCAACAAAATTATGACATCCCGCGTTTGTCGCCTAAAGTAAAAACATTGCCGGATGTTCGGAATCCTGTTATTTCATTAAACGGAACATGGGATTTTTATTCTGCCTCGATTCCTGTTTCCAGCATTGAAGTACCCGGCGAATGGACGATGCAAGGTTTTTATGTGCCTGATGAATAATCGGCTTTTTATAAAAAAACAATAACAATACCTTCCGACTGGAAAGGTAAGCGGATAAAAATCAGATTCGACGCCGTCAATTCATACGGATTGATAAAGGTAAACGGAAAAGTTGTTGGAGAGCATGAAGGCGGCATGGTTCCTTTTGAAACGGACATTACGGACGCCGTTAAACCGAGCGAAAACGAGTTGATAGTAGAAGTGCGTACCGGAACAGTAAGCGACAGGTTAGGATGTGTTTCACAGTATGCCTGTCATCCTGTCGGCGGATTATTGCGCAAAGTAACGCTTTTCGTCTTGCCGGAAATAAACATCGCATCAATGGATGTAGTAACTGTTTTAGACAAATCGTATAAACACGCTGAACTGAATATAACAACCGGCATCATGAAAGAAACGCCTCTTTCAGGCACTCTTTCAATAATATACTCTCTTGCAGACCGTACCGGAAAAGCCGTAGCGAAAAATTCATACAATATAAAAGATGAAAAAATCGTAAAAGGTAAACTTTACGTAGAAAATGCAAGATTATGGAATCCCGAACAGCCATATTTATACACATTGACGACTTCATTACTACTGAACGGAAAACCTTTGCAGATAAACGAACAGACAGTCGGTATCCGTCAGATAGAAAAAAAGAGTAATATTTTATATGTAAACGGCTGTCCGGTGAAGCTGCGGGGCGTCAACCGGCACGAAACTCATCCGTTGCGCGGAAGAAGCCTTACGCCGGAACTGTGCCGTAAAGATGCGGAACTGTTTAAATCCGGCAATTGTAATTATATTCGCACATCACATTATCCGCCTTCGGAAGAATTTCTGGACGCCTGCGATGAGATAGGTCTATTTGTCGAAAGCGAAGCGGCACTGACGTGGATACAACATGGAGCATCGCCAATATGGAGAAATTGGAACTCCCAAGATAACCAATATTTACCTTATATGATACGCGCTAATATGGATAATATTCTTGCCGGCAGAAGACATCCGTCAATTATTATCTGGTCGATGGCAAATGAATCACAATGGTCTCCGTTGTGGGAAAAAGTTAGGACGATGGTACAGGAACTGGACTCTTCACGTCCAAACAGTTTTCACGATCAGTGTTGGAACAAGTATAACAATAAGGGAAGTGTTGCCGATATTGCCAATTATCATTATCCCAACATAAACGGACTCTCGGCGTGCGGCACGATGTCTCGTCCCGTTTTATTCGGGGAATATGCGCATCTTACTTGTTATAACAGCAGGGAATTGGTTACCGACCCTGGCGTAAGGGCTGCGTACGGCAAATATCTGGTAGAAATGTACGACAATATGTATTATCAACCGGTTTGTTTAGGCGGCGCAATATGGAGCGGCATTGATGATATTTTTCATTTGCCTGATGGAAAAATTGTTGGATACGGTACATGGGGATCGGTTGATGCTTGGCGAAGAGAAAAACCGGAATATACCGGAATGAAAAAGGCTTATACTCCGTTCAGGATTTTGGAAGAAAAATGGGATACAAATCAGTTGGAACTGACAGTTGAGAACCGGTATAATTTTACTGATTTTGATAAGATTTCAATCGAAGCGAGTAACAGGAACAGCAAAACAGTAAATATCAAATCCTCAATCCCCGCACGTGCGAAAGGTAAAATAATCATACCTCTAAAAGAAATAAACCGTCAGGATATTTATCTGAAAATAACAGATTCACAAGGATATATTTGTCATGAAGAACTGTTTGCAGCGAATAATTATTTACCGGAAAAAAATTCGGATTGTAATTTGGTTGTCGAAGACAAAGATAATCTGCTGAAAATTCATGCCGAAAATCCATCGGGAAAACAAACATTCGTATTCAATAAAGTTTCCGGTCTTTTGACTCATGCTTATTCGGGCAATAAAACATTACTGAAACAAGGACCTGTATTCTGCATGGTTCCGATGAACAACGATGACGGAGGTAAACCGAATGTTGCCGGCGAAACGTACCAGAATATGATATTTCCGTTACAGAATTATCCTCACCTTACGCTTTTTGCCAAAGAGTTCCATTATCATACGGATAATAACGGAAATATCATAGTGGAAATAGAAGCGGTATATGTCAACGGCGATACAGGAAAATTAGTTTACACATTTGAAAAGACACGTTACATAAAAGTCAACTACGAAATAACAATTGCCTCAAAAGAAATACGTCCCCGTCAGTATGGAATGTTATTTTTGTTACCCAAACAGATGGAAAATCTCAGTTGGAACAGAAAAGGTGAATTTTCAATTTATCCCGAATACGATATTGCACGAACAAATGGGTCAGCAACTCTCAATGCGAATCGTTTGTACGAAGTTGAATAATGGGGCAAAATCCCTGCAAACGCTTGGAAAGATGACGCCAATATACTCGGTTCCGTCGATTTCCGTTCCACAAAGACGCAGATACTCAAAGGAACACTCTCCGATAAAAACGGTAACGGCATCATCGTTCACGGTAACGGAACACAGGCATGGCGAAGTTGGTTACAGGATGAATGTATTCACCTTCTAATTGCTGATTATTCGAATACCGGTTCGGAACGTTTCTACGCAACACCATTTACAACCGGAAGAATTACAATCAAAGCAAAAAACGTGTTAAAAGGAGAAATTATTTTTGAATTGAAATAAATCGTAACGATTAATGGGCGCGCCATCAACAATTCAAAATACACATTGCCAAAGAACCCGCCGACCATTACGTTACTTACCGACAGATCGAACCGAGCTACGAAAAGATTACGATAAACTCGACAGATCGGGGAAAACGGCATCAAAACTCAATTGTATCTAAACTGTTCACACTTGAATTTTCGTTTACCGTCGCCTGCTTGATTACCTATTGGCAAGCAGGCTTTTACGCTCTTGAGTCGCACAATTTATAGTATGGGCAGTATAATTCAGTCGTGTGTTTATTATCGTCAACAATTCTCGCCACATAACAATCTCAATTAAGAGAAAATCTGGCATGGTAACAGGGAGAATCGCCATTTCGGGCGAGAAAGTACGCAACCGCCTCTTCACCGACACGAAGTTGCCTGTTAGTTTCTGAATAGGTTACAGACACCGGACAACATCAACCTATTATGAAGATCGCATGACACTGAGCTTACGTAGAATCTTTATCAAGTTGAATCCCGTCACGGAGCCAATCACGTTTAAAATATCGCCCGTAACGCCGCGCAAAAAGTTACGGCATAGACGATGACCACTTTTTAAGAGACCAATGATCGGTTCAATAATGCTACGACGTTTCTTGCGGCGCTTCTCACAACCGCGAAGTTCGGAATTGCTAGTTCCGTGAATCAAAAACATCTCCGAACCTTGATAGTCGC
>JAITDV010000553.1 GCA_031282385.1 Planctomycetaceae bacterium
ATTTTTGTCTGCTTCGTTCCTATTCCATAACCCCTTTTTCCTAAACAATTGAATCCCGTGACTGTATACCAGAGATATTTTTTATTGATTGGCTGAATTATTGCACTGATTAAGGGGTATTCAACTGTTCACACTTTAAATTTCCTACTTGCCTATCGGAAAATAAGCTTTGGCGCACTTGAGTCACGCAAATTATAGTACGAACAGTATAGAGTAACTTTTGTGAGGAGATTGATTTTGTGTTGGTGTTGTTTAAGGTTTTGTTTCTTACATTTTTGTAGATGTGTACAAAAAAACGTCCAAAATGTAACTTAAACTGTTTACACTTTAATTTCCTTTACCTTCGCCTGTTTACCTATCGGAAAGCAGGCTTTTATGCTCTTGAGTCACATAATTTGATAGTATGAACAGTATAGTCCTGCAATTTGTAGTACGCGTAGTATAGATATGTACGCTCGCTAACATTGCCGAAGACGCAAGTGTGAACAATAAAGTGTAAACGATATACCAATGTCCACAACTAGAAATGCTTGTAAGTTATGTTCTCCGCTTGGTGCGTGTATTGTTATGCGTGGGATTGAGGGTTGTGTACCGTTGATACATGGTTCGCAAGGTTGCGCAACTTATATTCGGCGTTATGGAATTAGTCATTTTCGTGAGCCGATAGATATTGCGTCTTCTAATTTTGTTGAGGCGACGGCGATATTTGGCGGGCGGGACAATTTGTTTCGTGCAATTGACAACGTTATAAAGCAGTATCAACCTGCCGTTATCGGTATTACTTCAACTTGTCTTTCAGAGACGATTGGCGATGACGTTAAGCGTTATTTGCACGAATACAAAGTTGTGCGTACCAAAAAATCTGCGTCCAATGACGTTGCAACGCCAATAATTTTTTATGCTTCTACGCCGAGTTATCGTGGGACACATATCGTTGGTTTTCACGAGGCGATTAATTCGGTGATAGAAACGGTTGCGACGTCGAGTGGAACAGAATTTGCGAATGGGAATTTTGAGGATGTGCGGATAAATTTGATTTCGGGATTTGTTTCGGCGGCGGATTTGCGGGAGTTGCATGAGATTTTGTCTTCGTATGGTGTTTGTTATACGTTATTACCGGACTATTCGGAGACGCTTGATGGCGGGGTGTGGGAAGAATACCAACGTTTACCTGCGGGCGGTACGCCGTTGCGGGCAATTGCGGCAATGTCAAACGCACGTGGGACAATTTATCTTGGCAACGCTTTCAATAAAGACAGAAATGGTGCATTTTATTTGCAGTCGAAGTTTGGCGTGCAGATGTGTGCGGTGAATTTACCTATTGGAATTGAGAATACTGATAGATTTTTTGAAACGATAAATATGATGACGGGCAAAACAATGCCTGAGAAGTGGGCGGTTGAGCGGCGGCGGTTGATTGATGCGTATTTTGACGGGCATAAATATTGTTCAGGCAAGGGGGCGGTTTTGTATGGTGATATTGATTTTGTTACGGCGATGAGGGGGTTTCTTAGTGAGATTGGTGTGAGGGTTTTGGTGGCGGCGGATGGTGCGGAGGTGGATTTTGTTACGATGTTGGAAATGGCGGCGGACAAGAAGCCAGATTTTGTTATTGGCAACAGTAAGGGGATTTATCTTGCCCGTGAATTGAATATTCCGTTGGTGCGGTGTAGTTTTCCGATACATGACAGGATTGGCGGGCAACGGATTTTGCATCTTGGTTATAGGGGAACGTTGAATTTATTTGAGCGAATCTGCAACGTAATTTTAGAAAAAAACCAAAATTCGATGCAAAGTGGATGGACTTATGTTTGAATTTGGGATTTGGGATTGAATATATGTTTATTTTATTTGCGAAAATTTAAACACAGATGCAAGTATATTTCTTTTCCAGTTTTCTATTCTCCTTTTTTGAATTTAACAGTTTTAAACCGTTCGCACTTTAAATTTCCTTCACCTCCGCCTGCTTTTATGCTCTTGGGTCGCGTAATTTAATGGTATGAGTAGTATAGTTGTAGTTTTGTAATTTTTTGAGATGTTTTCCAATCATCCTTGTTTTAATGAGTTAGTTCGTCATCGGGCGGGTCGGGTTCATTTACCTGTTGCGGGGCGTTGTAATGTTCAATGTAATTATTGTAACAGAAAGTATGACTGTGTTAATGAGAGTCGTCCTGGGGTTACTAGTGTTGTTCTCGACACTTTTCAAGCGTTACGTTATCTTGATTCTGTGATTTCGGATTTATCGGATGTATCTGTTATTGGAATAGCTGGACCTGGTGATCCGTTTGCGGATTCGGAGGTAACGTTGCGAACGATGGAGTTTGTCGGCAAGAAGTATCCTGACAAGATTCTGTGTATTGCGACGAATGGACTTGGGTTGAGTGAGTGTATGGATCGTGTGGCGGGGTTGAATATTTCGCATGTTACGGTTACGGTCAATGCGATTGATCCTGAAATCGGGGCGAAAATTTATGCGTGGGTTCGTTTGGGCAACAAGGTATATCGTGGAGTTGATGGCGCGAAGATTTTATTTGAGCGGCAAGCGGCATCGATTTGCGGATTGAAGTCTTATGGGATTACGGTTAAGGTGAACACGGTTGTGATACCTGGTATCAATTATGATCATGTGTTGTCGGTATCACGTTTTTGTGGCGAGGTTGGGGTGGACATTCAGAATTGTATTCCATTGGCGAGTGTTGAAGGTGCGGTTTTTGCGGACAAGGTTGTGCCGACGGCGGCGGAGATGTTGGAATTGCGAAAAGTGGCACAGAGTTATGTTCCGCAAATGACGCATTGTTCAAGGTGTAGATCGGATGCGGTTGGTTTGCTTGGCAATGACAATGGGTTTGAGATCAATCGGCTTTTGCGTGAGGCGGCTATTATTCGTCCGACTTTGGAGTGTCCGAATGTTGCTGTGGCGACGCGGGAGGGTTTATTTGTGAATCGTCATCTTGGCGAGGCGGAGGTTTTGTGTGTGTTTGGCGAGCGTAACGGCAAGATTGTTTTGTTGGAGCAACGCCCGACGCCCCAACGCGGATTAGGTGATTTAAGGTGGCGCAAGTTGGCGGAAGATTTTGGGGATTGTGTGGTGTTGTTAGTTAGTGGTTGTGGTGAGAATCCGCGTCGAGTGTTGGCGGAGTGTGGTTTGAGTGTGGTTGAGGTTGATGGATTGATTTCGGAGTTAGTGCCGTGTATTTTTGCGGGCAAGGAATTACCGAAGGCGTTATTGAAAGCACCGTCGAGTTGTGGGGTGGGCGGTTGTGGGAGTGTTGGTTGCAAGGGAAGTGGGTATGGGTGTAGTTGAGGGCAAATTCTGAGTTGGAATTTGGTGTTGTTTGGTTTTTTGTTACGATAATTAAATTAAATTAAATTAAGGCAACATCTAAAAACCTATTTTTGACGGAATTATCGAATTTTTCAGGATAGACAAATTTAGACAATAAATTTATTTTATCCACGAATTTACACAAATTATTTAATTCGTGATCTTTCGTGAAAATTCGTGGACAAAATGGTTTTTTAGAAGTTCCCTTAATAGAGGAGAGGAAGGAGATAATTCAAATGCAGAAGCCGTTGCGTCATATTTTGGTTTGTGGTTCGTTTCGGATGAATGGTTCGCCTCAAGGGGTGTGTGCGAAGAGTGGAGCGGGGCAATTATTGCAATATTTGCAAGAAGAGCTTTCGGATCGGGGATTAGTTGATGTTGTGGTGTCGAGTACGAGTTGTTTGCGGGTATGTGATCGGGGACCTGTGGTTGTGGTTTATCCTGACAACTGGTGGTTCGGGCATGTGGACAATGAGGAGGCGATTGATGCAATTATCGAGTCTATTGAAACGGACAAGCCGGCGGAGAAATATATTATTGTGTGAGACAATTTTAATTATTGTGTGAAATAATTTTGATTGGCGGCAATATTTTGAGGTTTAAGTAGAGTTGCTGTGATTTTGTTGAAATTTGTTCTATTGACATTGATTTGGGCAATGTTAGACTATCTGCCTCTTTCAACTGTTGATTTTAACTGTTGAATTGTGCAAATTTAATTGTAACGAAAATTCAAAAAAACTTAAATCTTATAATTGCGGTGCATGTTTTGTTCTGGTCGGATTGAAGGTGTTGTGGCTGGAGTTTCTGATTTTAGGATTAAAGTGTGTATTGCTTGAGAGGTAAATTAGCATGTTGCGTCGTTTGTTTATGAAATCTGTAGTGGTTGGTGCTGCGGGTATTTTGACTGGGCGGTCGTTATTGTCGGAAGGTGGTGAGAAGGCGGAATTGAAACATCTTCATGTTGCTGTGAACCAATATTCTGCGGGTAATTTTTATCAACGTGACGGCAAGAATTTTCTTGACCGTCTTGTTGAGATGAAATCGGTTGGGGTTGATGGTTTGGAGCCGATGGTTGACAACGTTAAAAATTTGGAAAACATTGTCAAGAGGTTAAAAGATAGCGGTCTTGAGTCCCGTTCAATTTATATTAGCGGCAATTTACATGATTCGCGAGTTGCTGTTAATGAACTCTCGCGTTTGCGTGCGATTTCTGAGAAGTCAAAGGAGTTGGGTTCGGAATTCGCAGTTTTTAATCCTGTTGCCAAACGCGGCAAAAACGATGCGGAGTTAAAATTACAGACTGACAATGTAAATAAACTCGGCGCCGAACTTGCTGCAATCGGGATAAAACTTGCGTTTCATTATCACACGGTTGAATTGGAATTTGCGGGTCGGGAATTTTATCATTTGCTCAATAATACTGATCCGAAAAACCTATCGTTGTGTCTTGAGGAACATTGGTCTTATCGTGGTGCAGGTAATTCGCAAGTAGCTTTATTCGATCATTTGAAACTTTTCCGTAACAGAATTTCTGTCGTACATCTTCGCCAGTCAATCGGCAATGTATGGAGTGAAACATTTGGCGATGGCGATATTGACAATGTCAAATTTGCGTCGGAGTTAAAGGCGTCGAATGTTCCGATTCATTTTGTTCTGGAGCAAGCGGTTGAGAAGGGAACGCCTAAAACGTTGGCTGCTGATGTAGTATTTCGCCAAAGTTGCGAGTACGTCCGCCGTGTTTTCGGATGATAACTATTTTTGTTCCGCACGAATAAGCAATAGAACAAGGAATTATTAGAAAAAATGGAATTGTAGTATCTAGTCAGTTGGACAGTTTAAACCTATTTTTGACAAAATTATCAAAATTTTCAGGATTGACAAGTTTAGACAATAAATTTATTTTATCCATGAATTGACACAAGTTTGCACAAATTATTCAATTCGTGATTTTTAGTGAAATTCGTGGACAAAATAAGTTTTTAGAAGTTCCCTAAAGAAATAGATTGATGCAGTTTGGAGTTATTATTTTTAAAATTAATTAGTTTCTGTAGGTTATAAGTTATTTTTGCGGCTTTTGTTTTTTTGTTATAATCTTGGGGAAATTTATCAAAAGAAATAATTTCCAGTTTCTTCCAATTATCTGTAATTAATACCGATTCAATATACCCATCTATTTTGTGTACAATTTTAGCAGATTCAACATCCCAAAAAATTATACTTTCTTTGCAATTCATTCGATTATTTATCATAAAATTTTTTGGATCAAATGTAAAATCAAAAGCCGCGATCAATTTACTATCAGAACTGATCCAATACTTCAACGTATAATTTTCAGGAATATGCCATTTCGGATTTTTTATTTTCCCATCATCCGGATTCCAAAGGTACGATAATACCAAAGGTTTTTCAGGCGGCAACATTGATGCCAAATTTATATATCCGCCTCGCGGCATTGTCATACATACAACTACTTCACCAGATGGAATAAAAAAGAATGTATCAATAACATTGGCAATTGTTGAAGAATTATTGTTGCGCAATTGTGTAGGAATTGTAAACACCGA
>JAITDV010000072.1 GCA_031282385.1 Planctomycetaceae bacterium
AAATACCACCATTACCCCAACGAGACCTGACATCTCTCAGGCTTTTTGTATTGTCCTTTCGTAGTTAGTAATTGCACAGATGAGAGTTGTACGGAGAGTGTGTCTGTTACGTCGGTTTCAGTATTTGTCTTTCAAAATACGGAAGGTTTTAATTGTTCGGTTGTCGTGTTCAATGGCAACCCGTTCTCTTGCTAATCGGCGATTATATGCCTTTTCCAATTCCAATAACTCTCCTCCTTTGGGTTTCTTAATAGGAATCTTGCTTTTGGCGTGTAATCCTTCAATTCCCTGATAGCCGCTGTCGCCTTTTAACAAAATATCTTTCCAAAGACGATCGTCAATATCATCTTTGTACAGTTGAAAATCATGAACTCTTCCTTTTTCTTGCGCGAGACAAATAATCGTCAACGTTACAAGACAGATAACCAATTGGTTTTTAATCGTATGTTGTCCTTTCTTGCCGCTATACCAATCTTCTTGTTTTTTTTTGGACGTTCCACCGGATGTTCGGTCTCATCCACCGCCACTGTTTGATACGGCGTATTGGTGTAATTTTGAAGGACTTCTTTACCTTGCAGACAAAAAGCGCCGTCTTCAATGAGGGCATTTTCGATCCAATCGATTTCATCGTGGATATGGCTGACAACAGTGTTGTATTCATAAGCAAGATGTTCTATCGTACGGTATTCACGCCAATATTGGAGTGTCCAAAGGAGTTTATTTTCCAGTGGAATACGACCGGGGCGTCCGCCAAGACGATGACGTTGCGCGTCGGCAATACGGATAATAGCAAGCAGTTGGAAAAACGTTTCCTTCGTCACGCCAAAAAAATTCTTGAATTGATGGTCGCTTTGGGAGAATACATAAGGAAAAATAGGTAAAGAAATAAAAAAAGAAGTGCTTCTCGAAGAATAACAATAAACCGAATGCTACGCAAGAGCAATCCGCGAAAAAAAAAGGTTAGAGAAAAGGTCTTATAACTAAAACAACGATTTTTGTTAATGCGTGATACTCGGCAATCTCTGTATCGTGTGCATATTTAATTTCACGTTGTATGCCATTCTTCCCGGCACGACAAGTATATTCAATTGTCTCCGTTGCCACTAAATCGCCTTCTTCGTTTTCTATAATAGTGATTGTCGAAGATACATCCTCTCGGTATGGTTCCGACATATATCGAAACAGCTCTTCATTGAAAAAACAGTAAAAAGACCCTTCCTTATCAATATCTTCTCTGCCAGTACGTTTTTTATAGATTTCGGTTTGAATTACCAAAATAATTCATCATCATTAATGGTTCTTAGATAATTTTTCTCCGTAAAAATTGATTTCAGAATATTTTCAAAAAAATTCTGCCATTCTGTCAAACCGATAAAGACATCGAAAATACCGACTGTTATCATGGCGGTTTCAAGTCCGGTAATAACGTTCATTACTACTGGGTAATCGTACCCATACTGTCTAAAAAGCTCTATTACTAACAATGCGATAATACCCACCAGTATAAGCAA
Organism: Planctomycetaceae bacterium; assembly: GCA_031282385.1. Taxonomy (GTDB): domain Bacteria; phylum Planctomycetota; class Planctomycetia; order Pirellulales; family Thermoguttaceae; genus WRKP01. The sequence goes on from JAITDV010000072.1 coordinate 1,512, forward strand.
TATAGCCCAAATCCGTATGTTTTTCCTTAAAATCTTGATATACTGCATTTTGCTCTTGAACTTAATGAGTCTAAGTTGTTTGTGATGATAATGGTTAAAATTGGCGGAATTCTTGAATTTGAAAGTTAAATCAAGTTGAAAACAAAAACTTCAATTGATTGAGATGAATAGGTTTTCTTGGACAAGGACGACATATTTAATCCAGATAGTTAATGAGACCTAACAATGTAAGATACTTTTCAAGTGTTCCTCCATAATGATTCAATTCGGGTTCTTGATAGGCGGGCCAGATTGAATCACAATATCTACAATGTTGAATAATTTGGTTTGTATGTGAGATCTGAAGAATTCTCAGACGATTCTCTTTTAGCTCATTAGTTCTGTAAACATGACCTCTTCCATCTACTCCCTTTCTGAATTTAAAAAGATTAGCGCAAGCCGGACAAATAACATTATTATTGGGTATTGATAAAGGCGGATGAGGTTGTGAATTAAGTTTTTTAAAATAGGTAATCATATTCCATTCTTTTGTTGGTTCATCGTATGTTATTTCCCAAGAATTTTTATCTACACCGAGCATATTATTGTACCAACGACCTACTTCACAGGGAGTATCAATTGTTGGTAGCGATTGACCTGTAAAATATGTTAAACACTCTGTGCAAGCCATAATGACCTGATTGGTAATAGTACATCGTATATTGACTATCCGTCCTGTACATATTGGTAATGGACATTTTGATTTGTAATAATCCCTGTCAAATCTACTATAAGGAGGAATAGGAAACATAAAATTTTAAAAAAACTACAGTACTATAATTTGTAACTTTATGCCATTTCAAGAAACACTACTAAGCCAAACTAAAAAATATCAAAAACAACCTAAATAACCCCAAATAACAACCTCGTAGGCAGTTTCAATCAGCTCAAAAATTATAATTAGTGAAAATTAATACTGGAACTTCGGGTTAATCACACATCAAAAATAACGCTTTTTTTGAATCAAATACTTTTGATAAAATTTCAAGTAGATGCACATATAAAGTCATAGACGGTCTTTTACCAATACCATTTATATAAAAATCAACATTTGCATTTTCGTGTTTTTTACGGCATAGATGATATAAAATTTCAACTTGATCTCTATCAAAAAATGAATCTTCCGTGTAGTCAACTAATATTCCATTTTCTTTACACTCTTCCCAAAAAAATCGTAATCTAATAAATTCGTCCCATTTAATTCCATCAACATATTCTAATTTGAGATTACTGATATTTTCAGATTTGATCCCATCCCAAATATAAAATAAAAGCATATTATTTATCCTCCACAAAATATTATCTTTCCATCATATGAAATGTTTGTATTGTCCCGTCAGGATTTATTGTAACTCTAAAATCTCTATAACCAGAACCTTTATAATTACCGTGATATGTAAAAGTTGGCTTATCGTAATAACTTCCAGGTTGTCCATGACGAATGGTTTTATCAAGCATTAAAAAAATATCACCTTCACTCCAATTATCTGGGAATTTTGTTGCATCAAGTTCTTGCGAACTATCTATATGCCTGTTATAGATATGAGTCCAACCTGTTCGTGCATTACCTTGTTCAAGGTGAAAGATACGATTAGCTCGTCTAAATGGAATTGGTGATGATGATGGTAAAGTAGGCGAACATCTCGTATTATGAGCTAGCAAATTGAGTTTTCCAACGTAATAAACATGATCCTCTTCGACAGTCATGTTATAGACGCGTTCGGTTGTTCCAAGCGGTTGACAAGAGATAACTGTTATAACATTATTGCCTAATCCTTGTAACTTTTCACCAAAACGAGCATCACCGATATGAATCCATTCCTTGCGATCAAGACTATAAAATCGGTGAGTAATTGTCGGACGGATTGTTTCGTTCTTGCCGTCTTGTGTTGTGTACGTTAATTTACAGATGCCGCGACTAAGATGATTAACCGTTGTCAGAACAACTCGTCCGGGACCAGCCCGAATTTCGGGGCATTGTTCAATCGCTTGAATTTTGGCGAGTAAATTTTCGTCCAACCCCATTTCTTGTAAATCAAGTGGAATTGGA
>JAITDV010000161.1 GCA_031282385.1 Planctomycetaceae bacterium
CTATTAAAAAATACGACCCAAAAGTAAATCACGTATCCACCTTCCAAATAATAAATAAAAGAAAAATAAACTCACCTTGAAAGCACTGCCCCTAACCCCTCCGAAGGAGGCGAATAAGAAGATGACTCCGAAGGAGGCGAATAAGAAGATGCATCCGAAGGAGGCGAATAAGAAGACGCCTCCGAAGGAGGCGAATTATTCCCCTCCTTCGGAGGGGTCAGGGGTGGTCTCCTACAGGTTAGCGAAAAGGTCTAATTAAAACAGTATTATGAATTATGACGATTTTTTCAAATTTACTGATTACTCCGGTTAAATTATACGATATAAGCGAGAGAGGCTTCCGAATTAGCTATGGTTGTGCAAGCAAAAAACGGAAATAATCCGTAACGAATAACCTGAACCTAAAATTGAACCCATGCAAGCAAAAATAAATCGAAGCGGAATTTTTGTTACAATAAATATTCCGCCTAAAAAATCAATTCCGCCTACTATACACATTAAATCAATTTTAGATGATTTTTTGAGAGGGTTGTGTTTTGGTAGTGTTTTTGTTTTGCTGGTTATTTTGAGTTTGTGCAAAAATATTTATGCAGATCAATCGGAGTCTCCATTTGGACAAGCTAGTTCTACAAAGTTGCAAGTTGAATCTATACCAACAGTATCGGCAACCGCAACATCAACATCAACCGCGCCCGCAACATCAACATCAACCGCGCCCGCAACATCAACCGCGCCCGCAACATCAACCGCGCCCGCAACATCAACCGCGCCCGCAACATCAACTGATCCGATAACTGAAGCTGCGGAAATTGTTAAGCTTTATGAACACACGAAAAATAAAAACCGTATACCTATAATTTCGTGTCTTGATATTGATCGGTCGGGTAAATTGCTTGCGGTTGGCGGTGATGATCATAAAGTGAGATTTTGGGATATAGAAAAACGGGCTTTTGTAATGCAAGTTCATGAACACTTAGATTGGGTTCGTGATCTTGCATTTAATTCTGACCGTACAAAACTTGTAACAATCGCGCACGACGGACAAATTCAAATCTGGAACGTTCAAAACGGTTCTTTGATTTTGTCGGTCAAAGAAAAAATTTATGGTTTACAAAGTGTTGCGTTCAGTCATGACGGCAGCAAAATTGCTGTTTGCGGTTTTGATAAATTTGTGCGGCTTTACAACGTCAACAACGGTAACTTGCTTGCCAAACTCGAAACTGACGCAACCGGTAACCGAACAGTTCTCTTTTCAGCAGACGGTTCGCAATTTGCCGTTGCAGGACGAAGCGGAATTGTAAGAATCTGGTCAACTTCAGATACAACAAAATTTATTGACGTTAAAGGCAGCCGTCGAAGAATAAACGCAATTGCTTTCAGTCCAGACGGCTCAAAATTAGCTGTTGGAGGAGACAGTCCTTTTATTACCATTTTAAATCCCAAAACAGGTAAACGTATTAAACGTTTGCCTGAGCGACCGGGTAAAACTTTTTCGATTGTTTTTTGTAACGATAATATAATTGCGTCTGGAGAAAGCGATAACGCTATACGCATTTGGGACGCAACACAAGGAAAACAACTAGCAACATTGATCGGACATACCGGTACTGTTGCGGCGATGGTTTTTGATGCAGAAAAGAAATTGTTGATTTCAGGCGGATTTGATACATCTATCCGATTCTGGAATCTCCACAATGAAAACACAACTCAAAACAATAATACAAACAATTTGACAAAATTGCCGGACAACAAAATCTTACAGTTATATCCATTGCCCGAAGGAAGTATTCAAAAAGCCGAAACGCCAAATGTAACAACAAGAGAACAGTAACTAAATGATAACTATTCGTAACTACTAGACCTTTTCGCTAACCTGTAGGAGACTACCCCTGACCTCTCCGAGACCACCCCTAACCCCTCCGAAGGAGGGGAATTATTCGTTTCACTCGGAGGCGTATTCTTAGGTTAGAGAAAAGGTCTAATCAATCGCAAAATTCCTGTAATGCAATTGTTGTGAAGCTAAAAATAAGGGTTAAGGAAAAGGGGTTAGAGGTTTAGCAAAGCATAAATCAGAAAGCAAAACGAATTGGTGATGCGGGAATTTTTTTATAATTCCGAATCCCGAATAAAATTTGAAGTGGAGGATTTTGTGGGAATTTTAAGTGATTTTTTGGGGCTTTGGAGTAACAGCGGCGGTTACGAATCTGAATCGGTAAAACGGCGTAAATCGTTGCGAAATCGTATTTGCCGTATTGAAGAAATCGAGCCTCGCGAAATGCTTTCGGCAACACCTTACGAGCCGCCTGAATTAATCAATGTTGGTGTTGTTTTCCATGAAGATTATTACGTTGAACAAAATTATGAAGACGAAGGCGGCGACACGTTTTATGTTTCGTGGTATGGCGGAGCGGACGGCACAACTCTTACTGAGCTTGTAATTGATCTCAATGTTTACGACTTTTCCGAATCTTTGTACTTTTTCGCAGACCATGAACAACCCAAAGGCGCGTACAATACAGATCCATTTGGCTTCACAGTATCAAATGACAGTGAAATAATTCATTCTTCGTACTCGTTGGAAGGTGATGGTCTTTTAACAAAGTTAACGATCTGTTTTGAAGCTGGCAAATTCACGTCTGGTAAACAATTCATTTTCAAAATTGACGTCAATTCTTACTCAAACACCACTGGAGATGTTGAGTCGGTGTTGGGAGGTGAACATTTTAAAGGTTCGACAATTGATGCTAAATTTGAATCGGAAAATTATAAGATGTTGGAGGTCAACGGTACATTTGAGAACATTTATGACGTTCCTCCTGAATTGAGAGTTCCGCTTGATCAATATGACGAAACATCTGGACAAAGAAACATTACTGCCGGCGCAATTGAGCAAGCCACTGAACGGCAAATACCGAAAGAAGGTTCAATTTCAGGCTACGTTTATAAGGACAAGAATAACAACGGTCAAAAAAATGACGGAGAAAACGGAATTGCGGATGTAGAGTTGACTCTTTGGGTTTGGAACGAAAACGATGAAATATACGAATCTCTAGGAACAACAAGAACCGACGAACAAGGTCAATATCGATTCGGC
>JAITDV010000125.1 GCA_031282385.1 Planctomycetaceae bacterium
TGAAATTGAACAACTTTTCACCCTAGCCCGAATACCATTCCCAGAACTACTTCCAGCAAAAAAAACGACCAACCCCAAAACAAAATCAAAACTAAACCCAAGAGTACCCAAAAAAATTAACCTAACTCTAAATATAAACACTCTTAAAGAGGAAACTCTTGACCAGTTGAAAAGGAAAATCCGATATAACCTATAACTTATTTTGCAAATATTATTTTACTTGCAAACATTCCCAACAAAACAAATAATATGCACAAGAAATTATTCAAGAATATATTTATAAAAAAGCATTTAATGTTGCCATTGATAAAAAATTGTACTGTTTCTAAAGAATAAGTTGAAAAAGTTGTATAACCTCCAAGAAAGCCGGTTATTAGAAATAATCGCCATTTAATATTTATTGAAAATAAATCAAACATATTTACCAAAAAACCTATCAATAACGCACCAACACAATTAACAAAAAGTGTACCAAATGGGAATTTGATATTCATGTAAGAATTTATGAATTGACTCGATGAATCACGTAATAACGCTCCTATTCCTCCGCCAATAATAATATAAAAATAATACATTTAATCAATTAAGAAAAATTATTTATACCTAACACGCTTTAGAATTCGCTAATACAAATTCATTAATACGGACTCTCCCAAAAATAAATTCGCGTAAATTACCATAATTCAAATGTGAAGTTGATAAATCATTAAAAATTCTGAGTATTTTGTTGAATAAGTATAATCAAAATTACACTCGATACTTCACGCAATTTTTTTTGCCAGTTCCCGCTCCAATGCTGCACGTTCCAGTTCTGCCGAAATTCTTCCCGTAATTATCTCAATCAAATATCTGTCCCTGCATCCGAAATCACGACGTACATTTGCAAAAAACCAAAGTGTTCCAATAATTGTTACAGGAGACATAACAGGAACACAGATTGCAGTCGGAAAAGATTCTGGAGATTGCCACGTCTCAAAAAGATAATCTTCATTTAATATCACCGCTTGCCCAAGCATCGCCTCTATATCAGCAAGCGATTCATGCAACAGACGAGGCGCATCAAGCAAACGCTCCTCCGGTAATCCCCAACATGAACGCAACTTGAGAGTATTGTCCGTAGTATTCAAAACATAAAATGACGAAGCTTGACAATTCAACAATTTTGAACCGGCTTTCAATATATTAAATAACGTATCATTAAATTTTATTTCACTCGGCTCAATAGCAGGAAGAGGAATAACCGATGCAAGCTCTTCTTCATATTTACGTACCAATTGTTGCCAGCGATAGGCGTCCCCAAGTAACAACGCAAGCGAATTAATAAACTCTTCTTGTTGTTCATTTGACATTGTAACTTTACCCGCCGAGCCGTCATCGGGTAACAGTACAAGATTGCCCGGAGACTTGCCGCCATCAACTTTGACAGTAAAACAACGCGACATGATATCAGGTAAACGCGCTCCGGCGCGAACAAAAACTATATCCAAACCAAGCGAATTTCGGACAGTACGTAATAATCCAGGCAAACTGCCAAAAAACGGAACATCCTCGTGATCAAGCAATACACTATTATCTGGAAATGTACGTAAATGTTTTTCGTAGAACTCTGTATTGTTCATGGATGATATGCGTTACTGGGGGTAATCGGTTTTCTTATTACAAACCGTATCAACTTCACCCAATTCAGGGTGGACAATCCGTTATTCTACAAGTTCATCCATGCTAACGGCAAGCCTGCAACTCGCAGGTTATGTGTGTTGATCGGAAAAAAGAGCTGCATAAAACAAATCATTCCGCCAACGGACAGATTATTCACTTTGTACAACTAGTAACACGTCAAACGACACAATACACAAAATACACCCCTGAATTTCAACAACTAAATAAACGTTAACACAATTCGTTCAATAAGTAATCATACACAAGTTACTTAAATTCCACCGCAATAACTTAAATAATCCCGCAAATTCGAATTACACAAAAAAACATAATTCATAAAATTTAACTTACATTTGAAAAAAACGACAAAAATATACCTCAAATATACCGTTCGTACTATAAATTGCATAACTCAAGAACGTAAAAGCCCGCTTCCCGAGAGTTAAGCAGGCAAAAGTAAAAAAAATTAAAGTGCAAACAACTTAAAATAGACTTTTAAAATAGACTTTTTTTTCTCATTGTCCCAAATCTAAATTCAACACTAAATCTTCTTTGACCTCGTGAATCTCCGACCGCAATGTAAAATAGAAAATAATACCAATTGCCGCAACCAAAATCGCAACAATACGAAACGCAATTGCAATCACCATCCCCATACCAATCTTAACCCCAAATAACGGATAAAGCTGCTCCAACATAAACTCAAACGGACCCGCCGCAAGCGGAATCATTGACGAAATATTCACCGCACTATAAAGCATTATATGAGACGGTAAATCAGGAACCTTGACAGCCGTCAAAATACCATTTGCCAAAAACCACAACGAAATACCAAATGATAAATGCACCGGTAACGAAATCAAAAAACAAACCAAAATACTACACAAATTATTCCTATAAACTAAAAGAGGTCGGACAAGTTTTATAATATACTTGCCAAACACAGGAATCAATAACGTCCAACGTTCAATGTCAACACTAGAAAAAACCGGCAAAAACATAAACACACAACCTAAAACTCCAACTACCGTAAGCAAAAAAACAATATTCGAAACACTCTTCGCTAATAACTCAACCCGAAAAACAAAACCTGTTACACAAATAAATATCGTTGCGCAAATAAACATTGCTAAAAGCCCGACCACACGATCAACAAACACACTCGCCAACGCCGCCGAACGCTCATTCGGATTTTTACGTATCAACAAATATGTCTTCATCGCATCCCCACTAAAAATCCCCATCGGCGCAAGACTCAATACTAAACCAAGAAAACCATAACGAAACGCATCCTTCAACGAAAGAACAAGCCCAAGCGTATGCGCTAACTTGTACCAACGAATAATCGTTATCGAAACCGAAAGACATTGAAACAAAAAAGCCGCAACAATAAATTGCCATTGCGGACTCTGACTAAAAATCACCGCAAACGCATTATTACTTGCAGCCTGACGGAATAGAAAAGTAAATATTGCAAAAATCAGAATTAACTTAATTGCGAAAATAAATATTTTATAACTTCTTGAAACCATTTTAAATGTTCAATGTTCACTGTATTTTTTTCGGAACTATTCAGCAGCAGTATAAAAAAGCAGCTTCTTTTTCGTATCTATTCAGGCGTGTGTTTCTTATCGTCAACTATTCTGTTACCAAAAAACAATATACTGTTCGTACTATGATAAAAGCCAGCCTTCCGATAGGTAAGTAGGTAAAGGTAAAGGAAACTTAAAGTGTTATCAGTTTAACTCACAGCACGTAACAACATAATCTTCCGAACGGCTCTAATATTCCAATCCTTATTTGTCAAATTACCCTTAGCAGCCAAAAAAATTCCCCACGACGCACCCTTATGTTTTTTTGATATTGTATTAATCACCATCGAAAGATAATGGCATAAGGGCGTATTGGGAGGAGTTGTCTGCTACTAAGGGAAATTGGATAAATAAGGGTTGTTTACTTTAGAGTGCTGCGTTTTTGTCTGCTTCGTTCCTAACCCCTAACAACTTTTTCCTAAATAATTGAATCCCGCAACTGATATAGTTACAAATTTCCTTTGCCTCCGCCTACTTACTTACCCATCGGAAAACAGGCGGCAAGGGAAACTCAAAGTGTGAACAGTTTAACAAACTCTTATTGCCGAAATTCCTAGTAAGCAGGCAAGTTTTTCGAGTTCCGCAGCAATATGTCCAATTCCAATTGCACAATGATGTGCCGGACCGTAACTACACCACGCATCAATAAAACCTCGCGCACCTGTTGAAAATTTATAACGGCTATTTGTGTTACCGATTTCCAAAATTTGTCCCGGAACTGATTCACCTTCCGCAATCAAAAAAGCTATGTTGCCGTCCGGCGCATCGATAACAGACAAAAGCGTAACCGCACCATGCCGTACAGACATCTCAACACTCAATCCTTGTCCTACCTTGCCGTGAAAAACTTTCAATGGTTTGAGTTTTGTTTTTCCTTGTGCAATAGTCGTGTGTCCGGGTCCGTCGTGTCCCATTAATACTACGTCGTCGTTAAAATCCATTGCGTAAAATTCAGTAAATGAACCGCCCGCCCCAAACGAATCCAATATCTTCATCGCCAACACATTTTTCACCTCATACTCACCCGCAACCGGAATACCTGCACTTGTGAGTATTGAGTTGCCTACAATGACCGACGCAATTAAATCTACATAACTTTCATCGCCTGTCCCATTATAAAAATATGCCATCGCACCAAGCCCATGCGACTCTACCAACTTGTCAAGCGCAACAGATGTTCGCGCAGCACGGCGGATTTCTTCTTCAGGACAATCTTGTTGCACGTCAAATAAATCGTAAATTTCACAGATTTTATTGTCCAAATCTTCAGACAACACTTTGGCAAGATTATCCTTCAACTCACACATTTCCAAAATCTCAAAATGTACGCCGAATTGTGCGGACAATCTTGTCAAATTAGAATAGATGTCAAGCATACCGTTGTAGTAGTGTCCCAAAAGTCCAACACGGCTTGAACGTATAACTTGAGCAACTTGTGCCGCCCGTACCCATGAATTAATTTCATTCCACGCAACCGCATCGTCATGTAATGTTCCCGTGATTTGGTGAAATTTGATTCCAGACCTCAAAAAAACATTTGCAATCTCAGGCACACTGCACGCTTGACAATGAGCCAACCATTCGCCGGTCATTTTGGTACGATCACCAAGCGAATTAAATTCGGCATAATTGATCGCTTTGACAGGCTGCAAATTCAACACCACAACAGGTACATTGGTCTTTTGGACAACAGGCAAAACAGTTGACGACAGCGCGTAAGTCGAAACATAAAGAAAAATCAAACCGACATCTTCTTGTTTGAATTTTTTTGCCGCGTCTGTTGCAGAGATCGGATTATCAACAAGGCCAGCATTGACTATTTCAGTTCCAGACAACGCAAGCTTATTGGCAATAACATTCTGATACCCTATCAACCGTTCACGCAACCCCTCAAATTGTTGCCAATAAGTATCCAACCCAATTCCAAACAAGCCAATTTTGACATTGTTTTCTTTCATTTCTTTAATCATAAAATAAATTTTTACGTATGTGACAGAGAAATCTTAAACTGTTCATACTTTAAATTTTCATTTGGTGCTGCCTGCCTATCGGAAAGCAGGCTCTTACGCTATTGAATCGCGCAACTTATAGTACGAACAGTTAGAAGTTGTTTTTTTAATCGTCGCAAACTACGCGGAATCCGACATTGAAAACCGGTTGCCACGATTCGTAAGGACGGCGTAAACCGCTTCTTGACCATTTGGGTCTGTCTCTCCAAGAACCGCCGCGCACGACTTTGCGTGAATCAGTTGGCGAATAATCCGACGCCGTCCACTCCGCAACATTGCCATGCATATCGTATAAGCCCCAAAAATTAGCCTGATACATTCCAATATTATTTTGAATCATATTGCCGTCGTCAATTCCGTCCGCACGCGGAATAAACGCCTCAATATTCGGCGGATTATGAATTGATTGCGGATTAACTCCGCGTACAACAAACTTTTTCGTTTGGTTATCCGATAGATTTTCAAACTTGCCGAAATCTGTTTTGAGATCGCCATACCACATTGGCGTCGAAGTTCCTGCACGGCAAGCCCATTCCCATTCCGACTCCGTCGGCAACCTAAACTTCTTGCCGGTTTGCAAACTCAACCACTCACAAAACTCAACCGCCTTGTTCCAATTAATCCGAATCACAGGTTGTTTTGGTTTATTTGCCGGATAACCCGGATGCGTATGATCTTTACTCCATTGGTCAATATATCGACTGTCATGTTTCGGATCAAACTGATTGTAAAGTTGGTTCGTAACTTCTGTTGTCATCATCCAAAAAGGTTTGCCGATTTCTGTAACCTTTCGCGGTAATTCATCCGCAAAACCACCTTCATCACCGCTCACAAATTGCCCTGCCGGAATCCACGCTAACTCAATCGCCAAATCGTCGCTGACTTTGACAATCTGATTAGATTTCGTTTGCATTTTTTTTGCGGTTTGCATATCAAACGACCAATTCGGAATTTTTGGTGCAGTATAATCTAACGTAACTTTTTTCGGCTTGACAAATTCTATTTTGTCTGGCAACTCAACACCAGCATACGGATCAACTTCAGGATTAAGATCAACATCCGCATATAACGCCCTTAATTCCGCCGCACGCGCTGCAACTCCAACTATATGTTTCCGGTTCAACCGCTCCGCAACTTCAGCCCATGTACCGTAATACGGAACATTTAAATCCGCCCAAGCATAGAGCCGCCGCATCGAATCCGCATCAACTTCAACTCCGTAATGCCCTTTCTCAAGTAGCAGAAATAACTCACTGGAGGAAGCGTGAAATTCTAACGGTTTGAGAAGATAATAATCACCTTCAGGACCCGGCCGCCTTACAAAAGGATGCAACGCATGATACGATTTAGAAAAACCTTGATGTCCGGGTGATTTGTCCGCAAAATTCGGACGGTCTTTATGTTTCTCCGAACCATCATGGCAACCAACACAATAACGATCAAGAACCGGTTGGATTTCATATTTAAACGAGAACGGACGTTCTTTGCCTAAAAACGGCGTAATCCGAGTCGGTGTTTTACCCATTGCAACAGTGCGTTTTGTCGGTGCTCCCATGTTTTGCGATTCATGACAACCCGAGCAAGCTTGATTTTCGCCCGGCATACCAACAAACCATGAACGCATTAATTGCAATGCTCTACCTTTTTCATCAAGCGGTTGAATTGCCAATGGCGTGTTTGCCGGAATAACAAACGATGCGCTGCCGTCTTCATAAACAGGTACTTCGCCAATTATTCGCCGTGCATCCCAACAACTTTCCATCCCAAAATAATTATGCGAACCAATTCCGCGGTAGCCATAGTTAAACGAAAAAATACGTAATTTTTTCACCGTTCCTTTGGGAACATCTTTGAGACCGTCGCCGAAATAAGTATCTGTTATAAAAACATTTGATTCTTTGGATTCACGGTTGACGCGATTCGGTTGGACGGGCGGTTTGGGACGTTTGATGATTGGTGTTGCTTCAAGGAGTCCGTAACCGGGTTCTTCTCGGAGTTTAAGCATATTGTCAAATGTGTCAACTAAATACAACGCCCATGGATCGTTTCTTTTTAATTTTGCAGAAACGATAAAATAATTTTCATCAAGCGGAGCCGGAAAGACAAATTTGGGGAAAGACCCATCAACTATAGTATCTCCGATTACAGGTTTAACCGGTTTTCCGTAACCCGGAATTCGTTGAATTGCGCCGTCTGCTTCTTGGCGTCCTTTGGTAACATCAAAAAGAACCATTTCGCCGGCTCTACTTGTTCCGTGATGTCCTGAAATGATTGTAACGAATTTTGTTGAACTTTCTGGAATGGGTTTCGCGTAAAACATACTGTTAGGCCAATACGAGTTACTGCCGTAAAATTCGACTTGATTAGTTCCGTCAGGATTCATGTGAAATAAAATCCGTGTAAAATAATGCGGCGTATCTATATATTCCCAACGCAAATACAAAATCCGTCCATTGGGTAAAAGTACCGGACACCAATCTTGATCTTGTTCAAACGTCAATTGACGAACCGTTTTACCGTCAGATTCAAGTCGATAAATATTACCGACTTGCGAGCTGCCGTCAATACATGGAACGCCCATCATATTTGCAGTCGAAATAAATATTGTCGAACCATCAGGAACGTAACAACCTTCAACATTGTCAACATCTCTTCCAATAGACGGCGTAACTTGTCGCAATTGTTGTTCAGGATTGGCGCTGTTAAGATTTGGAGTATCGAGATTTAATTCAAAAATCTGCCAAGTCCGGTCTTTGGCAAGCGCAGTAACCAGAATTTTATCCGCGTCCCAATGTAAATTGATGTCCCCGACAAAAGAACCGTTGGGACCTTCGATTATGGTTTGTGCGTCGCCTTGTGGATTTTGCGGATTTACTACAGCTAACGCGTTGCCGTAAACGTGTTTACCGCGTGCAGCGTTGGATATCCAATTTGCGGTCAAACCATCATTTTTGGCACGGCGAAATAATAGCCGCTCAAATTTCAGCAACGGATTAGCGAGCAAAACTTCACGGCGGAATTGTGCAAATTCTTTGAGTATATTTATTAACTTATCTTGTTCTTCGGACGTCATGTTTATCGCATTTCCCCAATCTATATCATCAAGAGCGTTGGAGTATTTTGTATACAATTCGGTGAATTTTTTGCCGTCGTATTGATTGGGGAATTTTTTTGAGAGGTCGTTGATTACGAGTTTGAGTGAGTTAATATTTTTGGCGGCAAGTATAACATCTTCGCCAACAGAATTTCCTAATCGTTCAATGAATTTTTCACGGGCGCGTTTATTTAACCAATTTTTGCGTTCTTTTTCTGATGCGAACAATGAAGTATCGTTTGGATCGGCGACGAGTTGTAATTCAAGAAATGACGCCCAACCTTCGGATTTGTTATTGCTTTTAGCTGGATTTCCGGCTTTGGAAGGATAAGTTTTCCAAATTTTAAATTCTACCCAATCGTATTTTTTGTCGCCGGTTACGAATTGATTATTTTTTGTTTTGATGTGGGTAACGAAGCCTCCGATATTTGAGCCGATTATTTTGTCGCCTGATGTGAAGGTTGGTTCTTTAGGAAATTGGGGCAAGACGCCAGGTTTGGATTCATTGTTTGCAAATCTTATTTCAAAATCTTGATTTGAACGGCTGTCAACATTACCGGAGTAGAGCAGGATTTCTTTAATCGACAGTGGTTTGCCAAGATAGTAAGTTATAACGGAGGGATTACCATCAATCATAACGCGACCATTACCGCCGTAGATACCAACATCTCCATCGGTTAAAAGTTGTGGATTGTTGACGGATTGTGATTTGACAAGTTTTACGTTTGGAAATGTCAATAGGTTGAAGTTGTGTTTTTCGCTAACGGCGTTACGCATTTCGCCGAATGTATTTTCATGCCACGCGTGGTGGTTCATTTCAATTTGGGCATTGATTACCGTACCGAAAAACGGAACGGCAAAAAACAATATAGTAAAAAATATTTTTTTCATGTTTGTTTGACTAAAAAGGGTTTTGATGTTTTGGGCTTGAAAAATTCAAGCCGGTTGGTTGATCGTAAACAATTTTCACATTAAATTTTTGTCTGCAACTATTGACCGACTTGCCTGTAATCTCCAACATCGATCAACAAGGCTACAGATTGTATCGACTTTTTCAATCATGACAAGAGTTATGTTACAGATCATTTTCATCCGTTTTAAGAAAATTAGACAACTCCTAAAAAAAAACAATTCTTATAGCAAGTGAAGTTTATCGTAAATGGAAATCATTTAATGGTCAATATACAATTATTGCACGATTGATTTCGATAGGCGGAGTTGATGTTCTTGATTCGGACAAAGATTGATTCGGACAAGTTGAAAGATAAGATCGTTACCATTGGGAAAGAATAAAACAAAAAACTCGTCGAAGTTAAATTCAACGACCTCTCCAAAATTGACCAAGAATATATCCTACAACAAATTAAAACACAAAAATAATCGTAACAAAAATTATACTCGACATGGCAT
>JAITDV010000154.1 GCA_031282385.1 Planctomycetaceae bacterium
CATTTCCATTCACGAATAATTGAATCCGGGCTAACTGTACCTGCAAGTTTAATCGTTGAATCTTTCGTGACTTTTATGGCGCCATTTCCGCCCAATTTCGCGCCTTTCTCCAAAATAAAATTTACGGCGCCAACGCCAATATCAATCGAGCTTTCGCTTTCGTTGGGGTTGTCGGGGTCGTAAAAACCAGTTAATTTATCCGCTAAACGCAATTCGCCGCCTTTTATTATTACGTTACCGTATAAAATATTATCGCCGCGGAATTGGACAAATCCATTCAAATTGCTGCCGTTCGGCGTTCTAAAATCAACAATTAAATCATTCGTGTAGGATGCCTGACCAACTACTTGAATTGGATCATCAAAAAATACGCCGCCTTTTGTAGAGCCGCTGATATTAATTTGAATACTTCCGAATGTTGAAACCGCAAGATTATGGTGGTTACTGTTGTTGTCAGTGTCTGTGTAATAGTTGCCGGAGAATAAAATATTTCCGTTAGTCGAATTTATATTGAGAATGTTACCGCCTGCGAGATGAATTGCACCATAACCAATTGTATTCCCATTTGCATTTTCATACGGCGCGATATTATCTTTAAATCTCATTCCGCCGTTGATTGTTATTATTGAATAACGGTCAGCAAACAGAACGCCGGCTCCAGGATAATAATAATAATATTTATCATCAAATACATTATCTTTTGTAATAGTTGACCATGCCTTCTGTGATGCAACTGTTCCATCGTTTCCTTTAATTGTCCAAGTTGTTCCCAAATCTGCTTCAAGCGTTAATCCGAAAGAACCAGATGAATAATAAGAATTATAATTATAATCCTCGTCAACGTAAAACCAATTTTTTGATTCTGAGTGTTTATCAAGTGTACTTGTACCAGTAGTGTTTCCGAAACTTTTTATTCGCGTCGGACTTCTTAAAGTTTGAGGCCCGTTGGAGGATTTGTTTAAAACGTAAACCATACCGCTTTCGTCATCATCATCGTCTGTTAACTTTCCTAAAGCGTCATTTTTTCCGATTAGGATTGAGCCGCTATTGTGGATGTACGTTCCTTTTACGAATGAAGTTGAGATACTTATAATGGTTTCGTTAATTGTGTCGATGTCGAGTTTTCCGGTAACGGTTTGACCGTTTGAATCAACTATTTTACCAATAATTTTTCCTCCACCGCCATTTTTACTGACAAAAACGTTGGTTCCGCCGTCAATTTTCATACCTGAAACTTGAACCTGATTATTAATATCAATATTATTGCGTTCTAATCCTTTACCGTTGAAAATAACGTAATCATTTGGATTATAAGTTTCGCTTTCTTCAGTCCACATATCTCGCCAGTTGATGGAGGTTGTATCCCACTGGTTGTTTGACGACAACCCTGTCCAGAGCAAGTCCTTGTTGTAAGACATCGTAGATGTTACAAGCACAAGACGGTTATAGTCAATATCTCCGTCTCCGTCATTATCAACTTCATCGATATAAAGTTGTGCTTGTTGACGAGAACCAACCGCCATACCCGCAACTTTCAAGTCATCGGCGTCAGTGAAGTAATCACGGCGAAGGAAATCTCCAGATTCAGCACGCATTAATTCAAACGTACCGTCAACCCAATTATTCAACTCAATTTCGATTTTTGGGTTTTGACCATTAAACGTAACATCACCTGAGATCAAAATATCATCAGATTGTCTGAATGCGTAATCATAATTGTAACCTTCTTCTTTGTCATTCTCTATTTTTTCCATCAACTTGCCACTTATTTTCGGCATTAGTTCGATAATGTCGTTTGGGCTAAATAATTTTTCCGACAAATCAACTTTATACGTGATGTTTTCGCCAAATGTTACATTTCCGTCAAGTTTATAGTTACCAATAGCTCGTGAATTTGTAACTTCATCTCGCCCTTTTGTAGCGTACGCAAAACCAATCCCGCCCGGAGTCTCAAAACGATCATTGTCAGGATCAAGCGTAACACCATCACCAAATGTAATATCTTTGAGATCCAAATTATCATTAACAATTTGACCTGCGCGTAAAATTCCTTGACCGGCGAGCGTCGTATTTGCGTCAAAAGTAATATCTCCATTTGTTGTCAAGGACGACGCAGTTGGTTGATTTCCAGCCAAGCGAAATGTACCTACATTGATATTGATATCTCCGGTAGTTGTAGCCTTTTGTGGATTCAAAATATTTTCGCCGACAAATTGAACGAATCCATTTCCGCTTTTTGCCAAACTATTACCGCCGTCGTTTCCGCTCAAAATCGGATCATCAAAATAAATATTACCGTTTCCATCAAGAGTCAAAGCTACATTTGATTCGAGATAAAGGGAATTCGGTTTTGAATTTGCCTTGTTATTTGTGAAAGAAATATCTCCGCCTTCTGCATTGAGGTTAACTTCTCCATCATCTGTAATATAAGCAGCTCCGCCCAAGTCGCTTGCGATGTTGTCAATAAAACTTGTATTACCAAAAATCGTCAACTCGTTACCATAAAACGCACCGCCAGATACAGCGCGGTTATGTATGAAACTTGTATTGCCGCCTTGAGTTATAGTGAGGCTTGAACTGTTAATAGCACCGCCGTTTCTGCGTGACTCATTATCGGCAAATAAACTATCATTTGACAATGTTACAGAGCTTTTATCATCATTATCTTTCTCAACAAAAATAGCGCCGCCGTCACTGGTTGATTTATTACCAATGAAATTTACGGTTGCGGATTCAATTTCGACTTTACCTACGGCGTAAATTGCACCGCCAAAGTTACCGGATTCGTTGCCGTTAAAAATTATATTGCTGTTTGCAGAAAAACTTACAGAGCCGCCGCTAAATATTGCACCGCCGCCGGTAGTAATTTGATTGTTGTCGTTGTCTATAGTTTGGGCAAAGTTACCATTGAAGATAGCAGTACCGCCAATTGTTACGGAATCTTCAGCATAAATTGCACCGCCGCCTTGTTTTGCTCTATTGCCGGTAAAAATTGATTTGGTGGTGGTGTCGCCAATTGAAATTGACTTTGCATAAATCGCACCACCCTTGCCTATTCCTTTGGGCGATGTGACATTGTCATCAATCTCACCTTTAGCAATATTATTTTCAAATACTAATTGCAATACATCAGAAAAATCAAGGTCAGTATCAGTATCTGTAAATATCGCACCGCCGTTGTAAGCTGCGGCATTATTGGAAAAGATGAGAGAAGGAATTGGAGAAGAAAAACTCAAACTACCGTCGCCACTAACAGTAATTGCCCCGCCGTGTTCTGTACTTGTATTATTCCTAAAAATAATATCTCCAATCGCCGTAATATTCCCAGGTATTGAAGATGACAATTCTGTAGGTATTCCGAAACTTAAACTGGTTCCTTTAGTGAAATTGAAAACGCCTTTACTCTTTCCGCGAACATTCTCAAATGTAACCGAACTATTGTTTATAAAATATAACGTCTCAGGATCCGATGCTGCAAGCGTTTTGTCTGAATCATCAAACCAATTAGTTAGTGTACGATCAGAACTTGTCAAAATCGCTGCTAATTTGCTGCCGAGCAAAGACACAGTAGCATTTTTCAGGTCAACATTTACCTTTCCCCGTGTTCCGGTACCAATGTAAGTTCCGAATGCTTTATCGTTATCGAGAATGATAATACC
>JAITDV010000169.1 GCA_031282385.1 Planctomycetaceae bacterium
ACAAAGGAATCGTATGAAGGTGCAGTCATCGGTTGCGGAATTTTAACTCTTTCTCCATTTGTTCAAGAATTTTTGTAATATTTCAGTGGAATTTTTTGAACACGTGAATATCGGGTAAACAACCTTATTTTCAACCTAATTTTCTTAACAAAACAACCTCAGTAGCCAAGAAGTCTCTCTACAATCAACCTCAGTACCTCATTAAAAGGGCAAAAATAAGGTAATAAGGTTGGTTTGGTGGGAAATCTTGGGCTACTGAGGTTGTTTTGTTCGGAAAAATTAGGTTGAAAATAAGGTTAGTTGAAACAAGTACAAAACCTGCCTGAAAATTCCACTGAATAATTACGAATTTTTTTAGCGAGTTCGTAGTTCGTATCCCTGTTCTGCCGCCTTGCGCCACCATTTGATGGCTTCTTTAGAATCTTGTTCTACACCATCACCATAGTAGTAACATCTTCCAAGATTAAACTGTGCCTCCGCATAATTTTGTTCCGCCGCTTTGCGATACCACTTGACGGCTTCTTTAGAATCTTGTTCTACACCATAGCCACGTAAATAGCATGCGCCACGGCAACATTGGGCATACGGATTACCGCCGTCAGCAAGTTTAGAACCACGCTGATACAATTCTGAACTTTTATTATTGTCTATTTTGCAGTCATTCGTTCCGTGTTTATAACACCTCGCAAGAAAATACAATGCGGCGGGATTATCCCTTGCGGCTTCGGCTTCCAAGACTGCTTTCGGCGTGCGCCAATCAATGTTCGTCCTATTTGTTGGAAGTTCCGTCGTTGAACTTGTCGATTGCGCCGGAATAGTTTCTTCAACAGAATTGTTTATTGAAATTTCCTCTGTTGAATCTGTCGGTTGTGCCGGAATAGTTTCTTCAACAGAATTGGTATGTCCTTCGAGTATTTTTAATTCTTTTCCCGTTGCCGCATCCCCAATCCGCGCGGTGTCATCACCACTTGCCGTAACAACCACTTTGCCATCGGGGGAAAATACGGCAGAATTTACACGGGCGGTATGTCCCTTGAGTTCAATAAATTCCAGAATTTTTTCTTCCAGTGTTTCTTTTTCCTGCCATTCAATTCGTAACCCCTGAATACCGGTTTCCGATAATGCAATAATTCTTAATTGATTTTGCGGCGAAGGATTTTCCAACTTTAATTCTGTTTTACTGTTCTTTGCCGAAAGCGGCAATTTATCAAGAATCGTTTTTCCATTACATCGGATTCTTATGTTTCCATTTCCATAACTCAAAAGAAAAATTTTGACGTTTAAGACATTGTCACCTTGCGGATATTCAAAAGCGAAATTTACACTGTCATCTTCGGCAAGTTTCCAATAATGCTTTCCATTGTCTGTCGGAACAACTGTTCCGCCATCCGTTGCGACAATGACGCCTTTTAGCGTTTGAATTTTTCCATTGGTAATCATTGCGTATTTAACACAATCAACTATCTCGTTTTCCTCCGCAAAGAGAAACAATGGAAACAGGAACGCCAAAATAAAAGAGATAGATTTCATTGTTATTTGAGTAATAGAATAAAAAATTTATTGAACATAATCCATAACAAATTGCAGCGTGCCGGGATTGAGCATCAGTTCTTTTCCGACCATTGCAATATTGGTTTGTAATTCTTCTTCATTAGATGAGTTTAATATCAAATCTGCCAGCGAAGGCGGTAAATCGTTATCGCGAGCAAAACATCTTGCAACCTGCAATGCCCGCGATTTATCATTACGAAAAACTGCGTCAGCTATTTCGATAAGATTTTTTCCGCCCGGCATTACGTCATCAAATTTTTCTTTTACATCGGTGTATGCTTTATTATAAAGTTGCTTAGCAAATTCTCGGCTGTTTGGAACAGGAACTTGACTATCGGGAAATATCGCGTTAGAAATTTTATCGCCTGTCCAGCCGCCGATTGTTTTGATGCTATTCGACATCGCTTCGCCTATTATTGGAACATATTCCAACGGTTGAGTAAGCGTACCGACAACTTTTTCAAGACACCGCCCAAAAAACGATTTCGCTTTGAGCGGTTGTTTGTTATTTGTCGTAATTTGCCGACTGATGTTATCAAACATCTGTTGATTGTCTGCGACAATTTGTTCCGACGCTTTCCAAACACTCTGTTCTACGCGGGCAAAACCGTTTTTTATTTCCGCATCTATCGTAACAAGAGTTTGATTGACTTCTTGCAAATGTTCGTCCAATTTCGCAAGACGGCGGTTTGTTTCTTTAATTGATTTTCCGATGTCTTTCAATTCGATATGAATTTCCTGCAAATCTTTGTGAACTTGTACCATATCATCGTGCAACACATCCATTTTTTGAGAAAGAATGTCAAGTTTATTGCCGAGTTGGGCAAATCCTTGTTTTAATACTTGACGCGTCTTGGCAAATTCGTCTCGCAACGTTTTAACAAGAACTTCGTTGTTTTTGTTAAGCGTTTCCTGAATAGAATCAAGTTTTGCGATAAGTTCCCGATGTCGATTTTCACGCCTAACTTCGAGAGCGGCG
Source organism: Planctomycetaceae bacterium (assembly GCA_031282385.1). Taxonomy (GTDB): domain Bacteria; phylum Planctomycetota; class Planctomycetia; order Pirellulales; family Thermoguttaceae; genus WRKP01. The sequence continues at coordinate 2,531 of JAITDV010000169.1, forward strand.
TCAAAACGTTTATAAACTGCCGTGATAATTTTTTCGTAACGTTGAATACGGTAAGCAGCGGCGAGACGTTCACCGTTTGCAATAATCGGGGCTTGGTCTTTTCCATATTTGCGGTTGTATTCCGTTATCCAATTTCCCCATTCCACAACGATTTCATTTGCGTCGCCTTTTTGGTCTTGACTTTGGGAAAATTTTTGGTTTTGCGTTTCCCATGCTTTTTTATAAGCAAGCTCGGCAAGTTGCGGAATTTGCGGAGCGTCTGGAAATGTTTCAAGGTAATGATCATATTCTTCCTCTTTATCGAGAAGCGTTACAAATTCTGCCATCAGAGATTGTAAATGCAATTTAGCGATGTATGCTTGCTGCGTATTCGGATAACGCCGTATAAAATCGGCGTATCCAGCGGCATGGTTTTCTCGACGATAAAGTTCAAAGACATTTTGCAATGCAACTTGTGATTGCAAACGGTCAGGATATTTTTTGAGAAATTCATTGTATCCGGCAATCGTCGGATTGTTCGTCTCAATCGCGTATCTTGCGGCAAAAGCAAGTGGAGCCACCGCCGCATCAGGATGTTCACGGAGCAATTGCTCTAAAGCCGTTTTATCCGACGGGTCAATATTTTGCCATTCCGTTGCCGCGTCATCGGCATGAATAACCGATAAGAATAAAAAGATAAACAGAGTAACGATTATACTTTTCATAAAATCAATTGTAATTCTAAATTGGTAATATTTCAGTTGAATTTGCGAAAACGTATTGTTTTTGTTTCAACTGACCTTATTTTCAACCTGATTTTCTAACAAAACAACCTTAGTAGCAAAAATGTCAAAAATATCCTAACCTTATTTCAATAGGTCTCATCTGTATTTTACCTAATTTTTTATCTCAATTCCGCCAACAGTTTATCGGTTGTTGGT
>JAITDV010000242.1 GCA_031282385.1 Planctomycetaceae bacterium
TCACCGTGGAACGCAAACTACAACCACAAATCATAACAAGTCCCACAGTTAATTTGACAAATAAGAGTTTGGAATATTAGAGCCGTTCTGAAAACAATATACTGCTCTAAGCAATTCCAAACCCTCATTGCCCCCAACACACACCCAATATCTCAAATATAAAAAAAGGGAAATAGACTTCCGAGACCGAAGGATTTCTCTTTGTACTCCGACGATTTCTCATATTTCGCAAAATCAACCCCAATCACAACCCGCAACTACTCACTCTTTACAAAATACCTTTTCGATAACCTGTAGGAGACCACCCCTGACCCCTCCGAAGGAGGGGAATTATTCGCCTCCGAAGGAGGCGTATTCTTATTTGCCTCACTCGGAGGCGTCTTCTTATTCCCCTCCTTCGGAGGGGTTAGGGGTGGTCTCGGAGGAGTTAAAGGCGGTTTTTCGGTGTAGGTTTTTTGTTGCGTTGATGTATTTTTAGGTTAGAAAAAAGGTCTAAAATACTCTACTCTACCCTACATCACACAAGACCGCAACTACTTTACACAAGCCCGCAACATAACCCTACTGTCCGCCACCGACGCACCGTTGCCCGCCGAATGAACAATCAACGGATTTATATCACACTCCGTAATCTCCGAATGATTAACCACCATTGCCGACAACCGCAATATCACATCAATCACCGCACCAATATCCCGCTTCGGCTTGCCGCGATAACCATCTAAAACCTTGAATGCTTTTATCTCCTGCACCATTTGCTCCGCCGTAATCTTCCACATCGGAGCAAACCTAAACGAAACATCCTTGAGAAGCTCGACAAGCGTTCCGCCAAGACCAAACATCATCAACGGTCCCAACGAATCTCTATTGCACCCCACAATCAACTCCTCGCCCTCCTTCGCCATCTCCTCAATCAATATTGCATCTATTTTTGCCCTTGGAACATTCTTTGCGATATTGGCGTAAATCCGCTCATAACCGGCTCGCGCTCCATCCGCTCCCTCTACATTCAACAACACTCCGCCCGCATCAAACTTGTGAACCACCTCCGCCGACATTACCTTCATTACTACCTTCGAACCAATTCCCGAAACAATATTCGCTGCCTCGTCCGCCGACTTTGCCACTCCACTCTTCAACAACGGTAACTTGTAACACTCAAATAAAACCCGACAATCCGCCTGCGTCAAATACTTCTCCGAAGAACTCTCAAGGAATCCCGCAATCGCTTTATTTGCCCGCTCAATATCAATATCGTTGAATTGTACAAATTGCCGTTCGCTTGCACTAATCGACTTCATGTCAACTAAACGCGCCGCAGCTCCCAACGCCTTCACCGCATTTTCAGGAAACGAATAATTCGGCACCCCTTGTTTAACTAACTCCGCCGCGCCTACCGACACCAACTCATCGCCAAGAAATGCACCTACTGCCGGTTTGCCTATCCTCTTTATGACTTCGGGCAAAATCTCTCCGCACTTGTCCGAATCCGTCATTGATTGCGGCGTCAAAACCACAACTCCCATATCAACATTCGAATCACTCAATACCGTCTCCAACGCGACTTTATAACGGTCGCTATGCGCGTCGCCAAGCACATCCACCGGATTGTGCAACGACGCCGCCTCCGGCAACACCGGCACCAACAAATCATGAGTTTGTTGTGATAACTCCGCTAATTTCAGACCTGCATTCACCGCCGCATCAGTTGTCATAATCCCAGGCCCGCCGGCATTGGTAACAATCGCTAGCCGTTTTCCTTTGGGCAGCGGTTGCGAAGTGTATAATGCCGCATAATCAAATAAATCCGAAATTGTATCAACACGTTGTACTCCGCTCTGTTTCAAAATCGCCTCATACACGGCATCAGAACCCGCAAGCGATCCCGTATGTGAACTTGCGGCTTTCGCTCCTTCTGCAGACCTGCCCGACTTCAAACAAAGAATCGGCTTGCCCTTTTCCCAAAAAATCCTCGACGCAATTTCAATAAATCGTCTCGCGTTGCCAATATCCTCAATATACATTGCAATTACTTGCGTCTCGGGGTCTTCGCCCATGTACTCCAACAAGTCTGTTTCTTTAAGATCAGCTTTGTTTCCGAAACTAATAAACTTGCTAAAACCAATCCGCCTTGCTCTAGCATAATCCAAAACCGACGTACAAAGCGCACCGCTTTGAGAGATAAATCCCAAACTTCCATGTAAAGACATAATCGGCGCAAAAGTAGCATTTAAATTGTATTGGGGATTTGAATTGATCACGCCCAAGCAATTTGGACCGATCAACGGAATCCCTGCATCTTGCACGAGTTTTACCAATTGTTTTTCGCGTTCTATGCCTTCGCCGCCGATTTCCTTGAAACCGGCGGAGATAATAACGAGTCCCTTGACCCCTTTCTCCTTGCACTCGGTAACAACAGAATTGACGACTTTAGCAGGAACCAACAACACGGCAAGGTCTATTTCGCCTGGTATTTCGCCAATAGTTTTAAAAACTTTTACGCCGTGAATTTCGTCTGCTTTCGGATTTACCGGATAGATTTTACCGGTGAATTTATCCTTGACGAGATTTAATACGACATCGTTACCCGCTGTACCGGGTTTGGTTGAAGCTCCGACTACCGCAACCGATTTAGGTTTGAAAATAGCATCCAATTTTGAAATTGTTGACATTGAAATCTTTCAAAGAAAACTTTGATTGTATTGTTAAATGTGAAACCGAAACATAAACGGAGAGACAACATCCCCGTAACTACGCCTAAAAAGATACACTAATCAAACTAAAATAAAACCCCCCCTAATCACACAACTAACTCCAAACTCTCACCAACAACAAATTATCTTTAAACTGTTCACTAGACCTTTTCTCTAACCTAAAAATACATCAACACAACAAAAAACCGCCTTTAACTCCTCCGAGACCACCCCTAACCCCTCCGAAGGAGGGGAATAAAAGGAGGGGAATAAGAATACGCCTCCGAAGGAGGCGAATAATTCCCCTCCTTCGGAGGGGTCAGGGGTGGTCTCCTACAGGTTAGCGAAAAGGTCTACTCTTTAAGTTCTCTTTTTATTCTTTGTTGTTATTTTTCAGATTGATAGTGAATTGTGTCGGGTTTTCGTTGTTCAAAAGCTCAGTTGCGATAACCGCAGCTCTTTTTAGAATTTCTTGTTTCAGTCTGATTTGTTCAGCACTTTGAACCAGATTCAATTCCCCGCTATTGAGATCAACAACCTTGTCCGCCAACAAAATCCCATCATAATCGCCTAAACCGGATTCTTCTTGTTGGGCTTCTCTTAATCTAGCGGGCAAATATTTGTTTAGATCAATGATTTGATCATTTTCGTTTTGGTAATGTCTGATTGCTCGGACAAAATCGCCAAGAATTGTTTGTTGCTCGTAGATTTGTTTGGGCAATTCATCGGGTAAAAGAGTTGTGATATTTACAGACCACGTTATCGGTTCCTTTTGCCCGTATTCCTTCCGCAACTCGTTCAAAATATCGTTGACAACAACTCCGTGCCGTAATATCGGCATCAGTTGCCCTGTTTGCGGCACGTCAATAAACCAACTTATCATCAGGTCTTCATTTTTTTGCGAGTTACGGTAATTTTTGATTCGCAGTTGCATCTCTTCCGTTAACCGATCAACTCCATCGTCAACCTCAAGCACAATCTGATCATTCACCCAACGAATAGGCGAAGTCGGGAAAAATGTTAATTGCGGCTCCGCGTCCGAATTTACTTCGACTAAAGTCGCACCGTATTGACCGATCATTTCAGGAGAACGGGCAACTGTCGTTCCGGGATAATGAACAGTAAATGGCGGCGGAGGCGTCTCCCTTTTGTCCCGCCGCGTTCCATCTGGTAAGTCCGGCAAATCAAGCGGAATCGGTTTACCGTCCGCCCCTTTTTTACGCGGATTACCTTGATAAGTTTGACGATGCTCAAGACCGCCCAAAGCCCAATAATCAATCCGACGTTGCGAAAGCGACTCCGGATCAACATCACCATTGGCAACCGCAATAGTAAACAAACGACCAGGATCAATCGGAAATTCACTGCTGCGAATTCGGCGTTGATGTTGGTTTCGGCTGACGCCTACAATTTTTGCCAACACGCCGCCGGATTTGTCGTTTGGGCGTTTGAAGTAGTATTCTTGAATAGAGTTGCAAGGGAAATGATGAACGTTGTCGGGCAAAGGAAAAGATATGGGCATGTCATCCGGCGAATCAAATTCAGCGCCAGCCCAATAAACAGAAATGCCCGCATTCCTCAATCTGTCAAATTGCTCAATAAGAAAAATAAAAACTCCAGGAGGCGAAAGCAACGCATTGAAAACATCTCCGCTAATTATCACAAAATCAACCATCTCTTCCAACGCCTTGTCAAAAAGACGCAAAGCCGCACGACAAGAAATATCAAAAAAACGAGACTCCCAAACTAAAGGCATCTCCGAAACTCCCTCTATTACCTTGTCAAGAAATAAACCGGAAGCATGTATAAATCGTAACGGCAAACGTTGCCGAACCGGAAAAATATTGGAATTGTGATTCATATCTTTTTTAAAAGGAACGTTATCTGTTTTGTGTAATCGATAAAAACTACGCAGTCTGACAATATACAACAACCATTTCCTTTTACAATACACCCTTGCCAATTGCCCAACAGAAATTCAATCACAAAAAAAATCAAAGCGTTCTGAAATAGACCTTTTCGCTAACTCCTCCGAGACCCCCCTGACCCCTCCGAAGGAGGGGAATTATTCGCCTCCCTCGGAGGCGTCTTCTTATTCCCCTCCTTCGGATGGGTTAGGGGGGGTCTCGGAGGAGTTAAAGGCGGTTTTTCGTTGTAGGTTTCTTGTTGCGTTAATGTATTTTTAGGTTAGAGAAAAGGTCTAATATTTGCAAGGTTTTAAGGAAAATCTCGGATAAAACAATAACTACATTGCAAATTATAACTCTAAATTGCAACCTCATAAGACCTGAATTTATAGCGACAAATAGACCTTTTCAGGGACAACTAGTTATTCCATTTTAGAAATTTTCCTATTTTTGAGTTTGGATTATTTGATATTTCTTTTGGTGTTCCCTCGGCAACAATTTTTCCGCCTTTATCTGCCGCTCCCGGTCCAATATCAATAATGTGATCCGCAGCTTCGATTACTTGCAAATTGTGTTCGATGACGATCAACGAATGCCCCATTTCAAGCAACATGTCAAAACAAATTAACAATTGTTCAACATCCGCAAAATGCAATCCTGTTGTCGGTTCATCTAACAACAAAAGAGAACTGCCGTTTCTTATTTGCATCAAATACGACGCCAATTTGAGCCGTTGCAATTCTCCGCCTGACAACGTATCCAACCTTTGCCCAATCCGAATATAATCCAACCCGACGTCAATCATCCGCTTCAAACGCCTCTGCAATTTGACTTGACCGCGGAAAAAAATAAACGCCTCCCTTGCGGTCATTTCTAATACTTCCGCAATATTTTTACCCCGATAAAGAACTTCAAGCGTGTCAGCTCGATAACGTTTTCCACGGCATTCAGGGCAACGGATATACATATCCGGCATAAATTGCATGTCAACAACTATAACGCCTTCGCCTTGACAATTCTCACATCTGCCGCCGGCAACATTGAAACTGAATCTGCCCGCACCGTAATTTCTTAAACGTGCTTCTGTAGTTGAGGCGAATATATTTCGTATTTCGTCGAATATTTTTAGGTAAGTTGCGGAATTGGAGCGTGCGGTTTTAACGTAGATTCCTTGAGTAACCGTTACCGCGTCAGTTATCACGCCGGAAAAACTCAATTTGTCATAAGGTAATCCGAAATTTGCGCCGCCTACCGGCTTCTTGCCAAGCGATTTACACAACGCCGGATAAAGCGTGTCAAAAACCAACGTACTTTTGCCCGCGCCGCTGACGCCGGTAACAACACAAAGTTGACCCAATGGAAATGACACGGAAATATCGCGTAGATTGTTGCCGCAACAACCGGTAATAAGTATTTGTCCTGTTGCAATACGCGAAATTTGACGCGGGGACAATTTTGAATTAGGTTGTTGTAAATGTTGTGATTTGACGGCTGTGTTTTTGTTTTTTTCGGACAAAAAAGATTCTGATGCTGAATTATGTTCGGTATGATTTTGTCTAAAATTTTTTCTCAAGTATTGTCCGGTCAGACTCTGTGTTGAAGTTATCATTTCGTCCGGTGTTCCTTGAAAAATAACATTTCCGCCGGCGTCTCCAGCACCCAAACCGATTTCAACCAAATGATCCGCACCGCGTAAAAAAATCTCCTCATGTTCAACCACTACCACCGTGTTACCATTGTCCCGCAATTTATAAATCAAATTGATTAACTTCTGCGAATCGCACGGATGCAGCCCGATTGATGGTTCGTCCAAAACATACATTATTTCGACAAGACTACTTCCCAACGCACCCGACAAATACACACGCCGCCCCTCGCCGCCGCTCAACGTATTTACCCGACGCGACATCGCAAGATAACCAAGTCCAACCTCGCGAAAATAACCAAGCCGAATCAATATCTGCTCAAATATTTCACGCGAAACCGCAAGCTCATAATCAGGTAATTTTGACATTATGTCTGAAATTTCGTTGCGCAAAATATCGGCGGACAAATCACTCAACTCAACAATATTCCTGCCGCCGATACGTACCGCTCTTGATTCCGCACGCAAATAACTGCCGCCGCAACTGCAAACTTGCGCTGATGATTTTTTGGAACGCGCAACAGATTTGCCCGACTTCGCCGTAACATCAGAATCCGCGCCGCCAAAACATTCCGGACAAGCCCCAAGCGGACTGTCCGGATTGAATAATTGAGGTTCAAGCGCAGGAAAATTCAAACGGCAATTCGCACAGAATAATTGTTGCGCAAAATAGAATGGTATATTTGCACCAGATAAATTTTGCAACAATAAACAACAATTATCATCGCCATAACGATACGCCGTATTCAACGAATCAATAAAACGCGGCTCTTCAAATTTACCCGAACGCAGACGATCAACAATTATCAAAACCGGTAATTCCGGATTAGTGTTTTGTTTTTTGTTGCGGTTTAATTTATTTTGTTTGGAGTTTTGCAGGATGTGTTTGTACAAGTCGGTTGTGATTTCGGATTCGTCGAGGCGATATGTTTGGTCAAGAATAATACATCTGGCAAATCCGCGTTCACGCCACGTTTGAATGAATTCGTCGCGGGCGGTTGGAAGAGACGGTTCAAATGCAATTTGAATTTTCGTTTCAATAATTGATTCGGGAGAGTGATAATTAGGACGCAAAGAGCAGAGCAGGGCGGGTAATTTTTGCAAAATTTTTTCAGGCGTACTTATGACAATTTCATTGCCGCAACTAGGACAAAACAGACGACCAATTTTGGAAAATAAAAGACGTAAATAATCCATAACACCGCTTACCGTACCAACCGTACCACGATTCAATCTCGGTTCAATCTTGCCGGTAACAGCAACAGAAACCGGAATGCCGTCTATTTGCAACGCATCCGGTTTTTCAAATTTTTCAAGAAATTGCCTAGTGCGGGCGGAAAACGTTTCAATATAACGCCGTTGCCCTTCGGCATAAAGCGTATCAATTGCAAGCGAACTTTTCCCGCTGCCGCTGCGACCGCAAATTACTACTAACTTGCCTGTCGGAAGATCAAGGTCTATTCCTCTAAGATTATGAACCGAAACTCTACGTAATTTGATCATAAATTTATAACTATCCAGTCGCATCAATAAACCACCCCTACCCCTCCAAAGGAGGGGAATTTAATTCCCCTCCAAATGAAGGGAATTTAATTCCCATCCAAATGAAGGGAATTTAATTCCCCTCCTGTGGAGGGGTTAGGGGTGGTTAAAACTATCATTTTTTGTATTATTTCACTCGAAATGTTGCGTTTGCGTAATGATCTCCGAAAATTGCGTCCTGTTAGGAATGCAATGTTGGTAGAAAAGATGTAAGAAAAAAATCCGCGTCCTGCTAGGGACGCAATGTCAGTTAAATCAGATACAACAATTAACCTTACCGACATTGCGTCCCTACGGGACGCGTGGAATTTATTACCTTGTTTTCTACCAACATACCGTCCCTAACGGGGTTGTCCAGGAATCACTAACGGTTTCAAGTTTTAGGGCAACCCTTACAGGGTTGATGTTGTTGCGGTTATCTACCCCCAGTTGAAACTGGGGGTTATGCACGGAAAACTCCTACGGAGTAAATGTTGTTCGAGTTAGTAACCTCTAAAAATATACATCAACGCAACAAAAAAACTACAACAAAAAACCACCTTTAACTCCTCAGAGACCACCCCTAACCCCTCCGAAGGAGGGGAATAAGAAGAAGCCTCCGAAGGAGGAGGATTATTCCCCTCCTTCGGAGGGGTCAGGGGAGGTTTCCTACAGGTTAGCGAAAAGGCCTACTTTAAAGCACGGGATTTAGAGTAGACCTTTTTTCTAAACTAAAAATACATCAACGCAACAAAAAAACTACAACAAAAAACCACCTTTAACTCC
>JAITDV010000177.1 GCA_031282385.1 Planctomycetaceae bacterium
GCAATTTAGAGTTATAATTTGCAATATAGTTATTGTTTTATCCGAGATTTTCCTTAAAACCTTGCAAATATTAGACCTTTTCTCTAACCTAAAAATACATCAACGCAACAAAAAATCTAAAACGAAAAACCGCTTTTAACTCCTCAGAGACCACCCCTAACCCCTCCGAAGGAGGGGAATAAGAATACGCCTCCGAAGGAGGCGAATAAGAAGAAGCATCCGAGTGAGGCGAATATTCCCCCCTTCGGAGGGGTCAGGGGTGGTCTCCTACAGGTTAGCGAAAAGGTCTAGTATCAAAATTAATTGACAAGGAATCCCCATTCAGATGCTCAAACGACCTCGCCGCGAACAAGTTGGCTACCATTAAAACAACAAAAAGACTTTTTCAGGGATAACTAAATATTAGCTTTTTCGTAACAAAAAAACAATTACTGAATAACTATTTTGTTGTTTTCACAATGCGGGATTCGAAAAGAAATGATACGCTATCTAAAAAACGAAAATTCTTGTATGATGAGTATAAAAACTGGTAATTGTTACTTTAAATTGGTACGTATTTTGCGTGAAGTTGTTGGGGGAATAAAAAAATTTTTCTGCGGTGGTAGTTGTTTTTATTTTGTCCCGCCTTTATACTTTCGCCCTCTTGTTGGGATTTCGTGTTTTACATAATTGTGATTTCAGAAAAGTTTGTTACAAATTCGTTTGACAGTATAATATTTAAACTGTGAACAGTTTGAAAAATAGAGGTATGCAGATGCAATTTTCGCCGATAAATTATTTGAGTATTTTGTTGTTGTTAATTTGTCTGGTTTGTGCCGGTTGTCATGTCTCCTACGATGATTCGGGAAAATTCAAGAACGAGACGCATGGAATAGTCCTCAAAGAGTTGCCGAAAATTCCAGAAGCGGAAAAGCCATTTGATTTCCCATTTTCAGAGGGTAAAGATCATCTTTCAGAAGATAACAATCATCAGCATTGTCAATTTGATAACATGATGTTTTGAAATTTGTTGATTAAATTTGTAGAGAATTGAGTTATACAGTATATGTTGATCATACTTTATGTATTGGTAATACTTTGAATTGTATGACTCAAGAGCATAAAAGCCTATTTTTAGAGAAGTAAGCGGGCAAAGGTAAACGAAATTAAAGTGTGAGCTGTTTAACTGTTAAAGGTACTTTTTTCTCTGTGAATTTTTTTGTGTTGTTTGTGATTTTGGATTCGTTCAACTGATGTGTGGAAACAGATTTTCCGTTTGGTGAGTCTGTTTAAAGTTGACGAAAAAATAATGAGTAAGTAATTTTTCGATTGTTTCAATGTTTTTAAGCTGTTCCCACTTTAAATTTCCTTAACCTTTGTCTGCTTGCATATGTAAAGCAGACTTTTACGCTCTTGAATCACGCAATTTATAGTACGAGCGGTATACAACATAAACAATAAATCGAACCAAACCTAAAATAATAAAACTATGCGACAAATAACTTTTTTATTTACTAGTCTGATTTTGTTTTTTGCGATGGCAACAATAGAGATTTATTCCGAGGAGCCAAATGTTCCGAAATCAGAGAATGACGCCGATATTGCTGCTGTTGACGAGAGCAAAAACGGCAATGAAACTAAAATTAAAGACGCCGTAAAAGATACTCCAACTTGGACGGCGCCAAGTCAAAATATAATACGCCGCGAAATTGAAAACTGGCTTAAATCAACCGGCTTTACTGACGATTCTGTACGTCAAAATGTTTTGTCTCTTTGGAAAGATGTTGCGAATGGTAATAATGACAGGCAAATTGAAATTAACGACACTCTGGCGGCAAATAATGTGGAAACAGGTCAGGCAACAAAAAATATTCCTGGCGGAAAAAACGCCGTAAATCCTAATCAGGAGTTGCAATTGACGAGTACGGAGTTATTTGATCGCACGATTGAATCGATGCGGCGGGCAAGTAATCATATTGCGGAATATCTTAAACGTTGTGATACTATTGCGTGGCAGGAATTACCTTACGGACAAAAGCTAGTTGTTCCTGAAATTCCGTTACATATTCATCTTGGCGAGTCCAATACAACGCAATATTTGTACAATTCACTCCGAATTTATCTTGCAATGAAACTTGTGCAAGGTCGTTTTTTCAGTGAAGCACTTACTGTTTTAGAGACCATAAAACCGGAGAATTGTGTCAATCCTGCCGAGTTATTTATTACCAAAGCAATCCTCTACAACGGTTTGAGCCGGAATGAAGATGGTTTGGAAGCGATTAAGAATTTTCGGATTGTTGAGAAAAATGAAGTTGCGATTTCACGGCGGCATACGGAGTTAGCGAAGTTGTTGGAATATGAAATGAAGGAAAGTAAAAATGACAATAACCCGCAAAATATTTCAAAAAAAATGGACAACGCACGCCGTATTCTTGGAAAAGGCGATCCGGGTAAAGAAGCTCAAGAAACTGAAGAAGATATTCTCAAGTCGCTTGAAAAATTGATTAAAGAAATTGAGGAACGAGTAAAAAATGCCGACGGTAGTTCTCCAGGTAAAAAAGACTCATTGCAATCAAATAATCCGGCAAAAGATTCTGACATTCTCAGAGGTAAGGCACCAGGTAATGTTGATCGGAAAGAATTCGATCAGGAGGGCAACTGGGGAAATATGCCGCCTAAAGATAGAGAAGCCGCACTTTCCAAAATTGAGAGAGAATTTCCGTCGCATTATCGCGATATTATCGAAAGTTATTTCAGAGAGATGGCTAACGGCAAGAAATAAATTTTGCGGCAAAAAATCTCCTAATAAGAGATTTTTTATCAAAATAAATTTGTAACTATTTAATTGCGTGTATGAAATTTGACAATGTATTTCGTCCTTTTAGGACATTGTATATACTGTTTGTACTATAAATTTCGGGATTCAAGAGCGTAAAAGCCTGCATTCCGATAGGTAAGCAGGCGGTTGTTAAGAAAATTTAAAGTGTAAACAGTTTAAAAAACAATCAAAGAATGATTAGACCTTTTCGCTAACCTGTAGGAGACCGCCCCTGACCCCTCCTTCGGAGGGGTTAGGGGCGGTCTCGGAGGAGTTAAAGGCGGTTTTTCGTTGTAGGTTTTTTGTTGCGTTGATGTATTTTTAGGTTAGAGAAAAGGTCTATTACAATTGAATGTTGCATTCGGGAGAAGTGATGCGATATTTTTTTAATTTCTATTTTACGTATTTATCTAATGGTTGGATTCGAAGGTAAGACAGTTCTTATTACAGGTGCGTCAGGCGGTATTGGCAGTGCGATTGCAAGAAGATTTGCCCGCTCTGGAGCTACAATTCTGTTGCATTGCCACAAAAATGTAGAAATTGCTAATGAATTGGCGAATGAAGTTAGATCGTTGGGAGGTATTGCGGAAATATTTGTTGCGGATTTTTACAGCCAAACTGACCTTGGAAAATTTATTTTTGATGTAACAGATAAATTTTCGCGAATCGATATTCTTATAAATGCTGTTGGTGTCAATCTTATGGAGTCTGAATTTTCTTGTTGTTCTTTTGAAGATCGCTTGGATACTATTTTCGGTTTGGATGTGTTTGCTACAATCCGCCTATCACGCCGGATATGTGATTTGATGAAAGAGCGGGGCGGAGGTACTATCTTTTTTTTCGGTTGGGATGGAGTTGAATACGGTTGGCATGGTGAAACTGCACAACTTTACGGAGCTGCAAAAGGTGCAATTGAAGGTTTTGCCCGTTCACTTGCAGAAACGGTTTCGCCGTTGATACGTATCAGGTCAATCTCGCTGGGCTGGATTAAAACTAGTTGGGGTGCAAAGTCAAATAATGACTTTACAAGACGGGTTGAACTCGACTCTTTGATGGAGCGTTGGGGCAAACCGTGTGAAATTGCCGAGTGTGTTATGTTTCTTGCGAGTGAAGCTGCTGATTATTTTGACGGTACAAATGTTCGTCTCAATGGTGGCAAACGCGGAACAAAATACTGAGACACAACCTCAAATTAGTTGTAATTGACAACCAACAATAATTCATGGATTTAAATATGTCTTGTCAATTTACAGTAAAACGCGACCGAAATCTGTAAGCTCAAAAAAATAACTGGCATACTCTTTGCGTTGTTAGTATGCACGGGTGTTGTGTTCAAGTTGTGTATAGTTTTTTAAAATTTGGAACCATGAATAAAATTTTTATAATTCTCCGAACAATTCAAACGAAACAGAACAAATTCAAAAACACAGTAATCGCCCGCAAAGTTTTCTCAAATTCGACAAACAACCAGACAACTTAAAATTTTTTAGAAAAATTTTTTTTGTTTTTGTTGGTTGTTTTTGTAGTTTTGGGAGTGGTTTATGGTTTTATTTTTTGTTTGGTGAATGTGGCGAGTTTTATTTTGATGCTGTATTTTACGGGGAAATTCGTGAGTTTTGAGTAATGTTTTGACGGTTGATAGGATTGGGGAATTTTTTGTGTTTGTATTATTTGGTGTTGGTGGAATTTTATAAAAAAATTTTTTTTGTTGAAATAGCTATTGTAAGAATGCCTGATGTCGGTACAATGTTCGCATTCAGGTTGCAACAGATTTGCGATTTTGAAAAAATTGTGCGGAAGTTAGGAGATTGTAAATGAGTAAAGGAGGGATTCCGATGCGTATGAAGATAATTCTTGGTTGCGATCACCGTGGGAAAGATGCTTTTGATTTGATAGCGAAGTATATCAGGGCAAATGAAAGTTATACGTTGGTTTGTGCCAATGATGAGTTGGTGGCGGTTTCTGTTGATTATCCAGATATTGCCGGAGTGGTTGCACGCGAGGTTAGTGCACAAAGGGCAGATTACGGTATATTAATTTGCGGGACTGGAGTGGGAATGTGTGTTGTTGCGAACAAGTATCGAGGCGTTCGGGCAGCGGCGTGTCATAACGAAGTTGCGGCAGAATTGAGCCGTGCGCATAATGACGCAAATATTCTTTGTTTGTCAGGTGATATGTTGGGCAAGCGTTCAACTCTTGCAATTGTTGACAAGTGGTTGAATACTTCTTTTACCGGCGGTCGGCATCAGTTACGCCTGGACAAAATCCGTAATATAGAACAACGAAATAAAATAACGGTAAAAATCGACAGCCAAATAAAATTAGAAAAGAAACCATTGCGAAATAGACTTGTTGCGGTATTTTAGGTTTTGTTTGCTCATTACATTAGACCTTTTCGCTAACCTGTATTGGAGACCACCCCTGACCCCTCCGAAGGAGGGGTTAGGGGTGGTCTCGGAGGAGTTAAAGGCGGTTTTTTGTTGCGTTGATGTATTTTTAGGTTAGAGAATAAGGTCTACTTTAAATTTCGGCTTTCTTTTTAAAAAGGGAAAATTGGGGAAATGATAAATTTGAACACCAGCTCAAAAAACGAGAATTTAAGTGTGATGAGAAATTTTACCTTTTTTCTTTGACTTTATCGCCGTGTTTCATGTATGCTTGCAGGATTTCTCTTAAATTTAATCTTGCGCGGCAAAGTAAAGATTTTAGAGCTTGCGGGGACATATCCATTATTTTTGAGATTTCAATATAACTCATGCCCTCAAATTTATGCAACAATACTGCCATTCTTTGTCGATCTCCTAGAGCATTTACGGCTAGTTGTACCATTTGTCTCATTTCTAATTTTTCTAGTTGTCTTGTTGGCATTGTTCCGCTGCTTGCGGCGATGGTATCTTCGGCAAAAATTACTGGATTGCTTTTTGATGCGTCATTGCAAGCAACTCCAATTTGCACTTCTGGTTTGCGGCTTTTAGAACGGATTGCATTTAAGGCGACGTTATTTGCAATAGTGAACAACCATGTTGAGAATTTTGCATCCGGTTGATAATTTTTTCTTGCGCGAAAAACACGCAAAAAAACATCCTGCGTCAAATCTTCCGCAATATTGCGATCATTGACCGCATGCCGCAACAATGTAAATATCCGTCCCTGATACCGTAACATCAATTCCTCAAACGCTACAGCGTCATCTTGTTGTACCGCAAGCATTAGGCGAACATCGGGATCAAGTAAATTTATATTTGATTTTGATTCTGAAACGGATTCGGTTGTCATTCTTGTACATCCTTTTCGCGGTTTTTAGCGAGTTCGTTTGCCTCGTCTTCAAATCGTTTGGTCAACTTTTGGATTTCTTCTTTAACTGCGTCGCGGTCATCTTCGGAGAAGATACTCTTTTTTTCGGGTTGCTCGGCAACTTTGTTGCTATCATATCGGGTTTCGGCATTTTTTGTGCGTTTTTTGTCTGTCAATTGCTCGGCAACTTTGTTGCCGTCGCGTCGAACATTTCTGACGGCAACTTTCGCCTCTTCGCAAAATTTCCAGATTTGGGCTACCATTTTTTGACGAACTTCGGTTGAAAGTTTTGGAATATTTATGCGGATTACGCGACCGTCGTTGTTTGGAGTATAGCCGAGATCAGACGCAACTATCGCTTTTTCTATTGCCTTTGACGTTTCGGGGTCGAACGGGCGTATTAAAATCTGATTAGATTCAGGGCAAGATACCGTAGCAAGTTGTTTCAATTGCACAGGCACGCCGCCGTAAGCCTCAACTTTAATTGCGTCCACAAGTCCGGGATTGGCATATCCGGTTCTGATTCCTGAGAGGTTTTGTTTAAGTTTGGCAACCGCTTTTTCCATACGGTCTTCTACATCAAGTAAAATTTCGTCTGCGTTCATGATATTAAATTTCCTTATTTATCTGGACAATAATCATTTTAAACTGTTCACACTTTAATTTTTGTTTATATTCGCCTGCTTATTTACCGGAAAGCAGGGCTTTTACGCTCTTGAGTAACACAAATTATAGTACGAGCAGTTATTTTTTGTCATTTTGATTGGACGGGGCGTTCACG
>JAITDV010000313.1 GCA_031282385.1 Planctomycetaceae bacterium
CCGACGTCCGTTACAACGGTTGGATGAGTATTGAGGAAAACGGTTACGACGACGTTAAATACAGTGGAATCCTCGACAAAATCATTGCCGGTGAATAAATTGGCGATCAAAAAAGAAAACAATCGGGAATCTCTAAAATTACTTTTATTCGACTTTGGTCGATTTTAATCGACAGAAATTGACCGAAGTCGAAGTGATTAGCCCCAAAAAATTTGTTAATTGAAACAAAACAATAATAACAAGGAACGATTCGATGCAAATAACGCTGACGATTCCTGACGAGTTGGCAATTCCGGCAACCCGTTACGGTTTATTGACGGAACAATTGTTGACAGAATTTTTGCGGGAAAAATTACGCTGTTTCCCTTCACAAGCCCTATCAAATTCTGTTTCCGAAGAATTTTGTTGCGACCCCTATTTTATTCCCGGATTTCACAATCCAGAAACATTCCGAAAAGGCGCCATTAATGGTGATATTGTTAGTCCCAATGGTGATGAGTTTGAGGATTGGGAGAAAAATCAAGACTGGTGGACGAGCAAATAATACAACGAAAATGATTATTCTTGATACACACAGTTGGATATGGTTGGAAATTGAACCAGAGCAAATTCCTAAACCGATTTTGACGGCAATGGAAACAGAGTCCGTTTGGGGTATTTCCGCAGTTTCGCTACTACAAGGTTAATCATTCGCTTGCGCTACTATTCACTATCAGCTCTCAATTATCAAATAAAAAGAAATCGCCAATTTCTAAACGCAAGAGAAAAAATTTTCTCCCGTCTTGCACTCTTTTTTAAAGATGATAACATGGGGCTCTATTGGTTGCGAAGTGGCAACCTCGAACTATCACACAATAATTTTGAGATATTATGAACTAAACGTAAAACAAGATAATACAATTAGTTAAATCGATCGTTCAGATCAATCGCCAAATTTAATACTAACGAACGACATCTGTACTATGCCTAAAATAAAACAGGGCGTGGTCGTTGTCATCGTTAGTACTTTTGGCGAAGTTGATCTGATGACAAATGACACACGCCTTTTTTTATGCGCGAAACGAAATACCATTTTCGTCTATTTTCGGCAAAGATGCAACAGATGAATCCAAGATTTTTTGAAATAGAAAGCGAAATTGATTCCCATGTACAGGCAATTCTCAATTTGCGAACGGAGAAACGCACTATTCTTCAATTATCGCAACCGGATAAGTCCAATGAGATATTGCTCTTTTTTGAAACTGATTGTCGAACGATTCGTTGGTTTGAAAACAGTATCCGGTTTTCTAAGAAACAATATTTACTTATCAAAACGCTTTGGACGAGTGAGCAACATGAAGCGTCGCTTGACCATCTTGAGGAACAAATCTGGCATCATGCGGGAACGGAAAAGCAACCATTTATTGAAAGACACGCCATTTTTACACTGATTCGTCGCGCACAAAATCAACTTGAAAAATGTGCTTTTCCTTACAAAATTATCCCTGTAAAAAATTTTTCTACACGGGAAAATAAAGGATATAAACTAATTTGTGCGCGATAATATCTCAAAACGTTACAAGGAAAATAGTGAAGATGATATAATATTGTCTGAATTACAAAAAGTCTAAGAATTGGCTAGCGTTTCCAGACTTATTGTTAATTTAGATGAACTCAAGTAGGCAATCCCTTCGCCGAAAGGATTGTCCCGATTATTAAAAACTAAATACTTTAACAAAAAGCAAGATAAAATGAATTTTAATGCACAATGCCAAAAGGTTGAAAGTTGGGCAGAGCAATTATCTGCATCTGATCCATGGTTAGCAGAACTGTTGCGAATAGCTGTCCAGGAAATACAAAATACTGTCCAAACAGCACAAAACGGTTCAGAACAAGACGAAACCCAAACTAAACGACTCTTTGTATTAGCACGGATGATTTGCGGTTTTTCCAAGGGAATGAATGATAAGGTTGACAAGATACTTCAAAGTACAGGCAATCTCTGTCATGCTGTGGCTTGGAGAAATATGACAATGATAGATGATTCAAAGACGAAAGAAAACGCCCGTATCCGTTTTAAGTTAGAGCGAAGACTCAACGATCCCGAGTCAGAACAACTATATTGGGAGCGTAAAGAATTCTTTATGAACATCAAACCAGAAGAATGTGAAAAGTATTGGAGAGACAAATTGGAAGATTTTGAACGAACTTTCAGTAATTTAATTTCAGAATTTTGAAATTACCGAAAATTTGTAACTATTCATATAATTAAAATAAAATTTACCCGATTAATTTGAAAAAATTTGTAATTATTCAGTAGAATTTTCCAAACGAAACAACCTTAGTCGTTAATAGTTATGAGTGAATAGTTTGCAAGCGTACTATTTACTGTAATGTTTTAATCTGCTTGCGCAACTATTAACTATTCACTCTCAACTATTCACTAAAAAAGGTTGTTTTGTTTAGAGAATCTGGTTGAAAATAAGGTGATTAAAAAAATCGCAGAATCCTTGAAAAAAATTACGTAACGATTCAGTGGATTGTATAAATTGGAATATGTATTTCGTCCTGAAAGGACATTGCATAACAACCCACCGCAACGCGGTGGGACAAAATCCCAATACTATCGTCGCCCTGAAAGGGCAGTGATAGGACGTTTCAACAGATTTTTGCATTGCCCTTACAGGGCGATGATTTGGTGTGAGTCATTACCCACCGCGTTGCGGTGGGTTGTTACGCATTGCCCCTATCGGGGCGAAAAAACAACAAAGCTTCAATGCCGAATCACTGAATAGTTACAAAATGATTATAAATTATGT
>JAITDV010000368.1 GCA_031282385.1 Planctomycetaceae bacterium
ATTCCCCTCCTTCGGAGGGGTCAGGGGTGGTCTCCTACAGGTTAGCGAAAAGGTCTATTATCAAAATTAATTGACAAGGAGTCCCCATTCAGATGCTCAAACGAACTCGCCGCGAACAAATTGGCCACCATTAAAACAACAAAAAGACTTTTTCAGGGACAACTAGATACGATTTTCATTTTTGACTAACATAATTATTGTTACAATAATGCATCAAAAAAAATAGTAATTTGATAAACATTTCACACTCAAATTTATAGTGTTAAATTCCATTTTGCCAAAGTTCAGATACAAGTAACTTGTAACAACCTATTTTTCGTATTAGTTTCGCAGCGGCTAAATATACACAACCGGCGGCGTAGCAATTAACGCAGCCGCCGGAGATTTATTTTCCATTAGTATAAACGGTTAGTATTGCGATGTCTGCCGGTGTGATTCCGCTGATTCGACTTGCTTGAGAGAGGTTGGCGGGTCGGAATTTTTCTAATTTTTCTCTTGCTTCCGCGCGTAAATGTTGCATTGCCGAATAATCTGTATCTTCAGGAATTCGATGTATTGCAAGCCGCTGAATACGTTCAATATCCACTTCTTGCCGTTTGATATAACCTTCATATTTCGCATCAATACAAACTTGTTCCGCACTCTGTTTTGAAATATCACTCAATTGCGGAACACGTTTCACAATCTCATTCCATGTTGTTTCCGGTCTTGATAACAATTTTAACATTGAACCATTGGCGTCGTGTGTATTGGTCAAGATTTTATTTGCCAATGCGATTTCTTCAAGTTTAATTTTCAATTTGTCCGTTCTGCGTTTATCAATCAATCCCAAATTTTCTGCAATCGGAGTCAATCTGCGGTCTGCGTTGTCGTGCCTCAAAAGTAATCGATATTCCGCCCGACTTGTAAACATCCGATACGGCTCATCAACTCCCCGCGTTACCAAATCATCAATCATAACCCCAATATATGCCTTGTCCCGTTCAACAACAAACGGCTCACGCCCGCCAACCTTCAACGCCGCATTCGCACCCGCAACCAAACCAAGTGCCGCCGCCTCCTCATAGCCCGTTGTGCCGTTCAATTGTCCTGCAATATAAAGATTGTCAACCAACTTCGACTCAAGCGTCAATTTTAATTGTTCGGGCGGAACATAATCATACTCAATCGCATACGCATAACGCATAATCTCCGCCCGCTCAAGCCCAACAATCATCCGCAACATTTTCTCTTGAATTGCACGCCCAAAACCAGATGAAAAACCATTGACATAAACTTCATTCGTGTTTCGACCTTCAGGTTCAAGAAAAATCTGATGCCGCTCTTTATCCGCAAAACGTTCAATCTTCGTTTCTATCGACGGACAATAACGCGGACCTGTTGCGCAAATTTGCCCGTTGTATGCAGGTGCGTGTTTCAAATTGTTACGAATGTATTCATGCAACTCCGGATTCGTGTATGCCATCCAACACGGAATTTGTTCTACTCCAGATAAATCGTCAGTCAAAAAAGAAAACGGTAAAGGATCATCATCACCGCAATGTTCCTTCAACAACGCATAATTTATACTGCGCGAATTGATTCGCGGCGGAGTACCGGTTTTGAAACGGCTGATTGTAATACCGAGATTGATCAAGCATTCGCTGATGCCTTCCGACGCAGGTTCGGATGCCCTTCCGCCTGAAAACATACGCTCGCCAAAATGTAACACTCCACGCAAAAAAGTCCCGCAACACAACACAACAGAACGTGCATAAATTATTGTGCCATCATCTGTTTGAACGCCAGTTACGCAACGGTTAGATGTTGATTTAGCGGCAATGTTAAGAATTGGTTCGGAGATTATTGCGGTAATTTTATCTTGACGCAATTTAAGATTCGGTTGATTTTCAACTATACGTTTGATTTCGTTTTGGTATTCTTTTTTGTCGGCTTGTGCGCGAGGTCCTTGCATTGCGGCGCCTTTACTTTTATTGAGCATTCGAAATTGAATTCCTGTTTTGTCAATAGCAAATCCCATTGCTCCGCCTAGCGCATCAATTTCGCGGACAATATGACCTTTACCAATTCCGCCAATTGCCGGATTACAACTCATCTGCGCAACTGTATCAAGATTACCGGTAATCAACAACACTTCAGCCCCCAACCTCGCCGCCGCCAACGCCGCCTCACAACCCGCATGACCAGCACCAACAACCAAAACATCAAATCGTTCCATTGCACAAATCAAAAAAATTCATAAATTATCGTTACTCTTAAATACAAAATTAGTAATATTTCAGAGGATTCAGTATATTAGACCTTTTCTCTAACCTAAAAATACATCAACGCAACAAAAAAACTACAACGAAAAACCGCCTTTAACTCCTCCGAGACCACCCCTAACCCCTCCGAAGGAGGGGAATAGGAATACGCATCCGAGGGATGGGAATAGGAAGACGCATCCGAGTGAGGCGAATTATTCCCCTCCTTCGGAGGGGTCAGGGGTGGTCTCCTACAGGTTATCGAAAAGGTCTATTTGTTCAGCAGAATGTTTGTATCTATTCAATCGTGTGTTTCTTATCGTCAACTATTCTGTTATCCAAGCTCAATAAATCCGCACTAGACAACTTAGTTTTCCGAACGGCTCTAATATTCCAACCCTTATTTGTCAAATTACCCTTAGTAGTCAAAAATTCCCCCTCCCCTCAACGCGCCATGATGTTGTCTTAAATTCACTATCGAAAGAATAATGGCATAAGGACACGTCGGGAGGAACGTTGTTTGCTACTAATGGAAATTGAATAAATAAGGGTTGTTTACTTTAGAGTACTGCGTTTTTGTCTGCTGCGTTCTTATTCCATAATCACTTTTTCCTCAACAATTGAATCTCCAAGCTGAATAGATACAAAAAACCTAACATAATTTTAACAAAAAACAAGAGAAATTTATATCTATTCAGTCGTATGTTTATTATTGTCAACAATTCTGTTCCCCAAGCCCTACTGTTTGTACTATAAATTGTGCAACTCAATAGGCCTTTTCGCTAACCTGTAGGAGACCACTCCTGACCCCTCCGAAGGAGGGGAATAATTCGACTTCCTCGGAGGCGTATTCTTATTCCCCTCCTTCGGAGGGGTTAGGGGTGGTCTCGGAGGAGTTAAAGGCGGTTCTTCGTTGTAAGTTTTTTGTTGCGTTGATGTATTTTTAGGTTAGAGAAAAGGTCTAATAGCGTAAAAGTCTGCTTTCCGATAGGTAAGCTGGTGGTGGTAAAGGAAATTTAAGGTGTGAACAGTTTCAATCCGCGCGGAACAACATAATGTTCCGGACGGCTCTAATATTCCAACCCTTATTTGCCAACTTATCATTAGTAGCCAAAAATTTCCCCCAACGTGCCTTTATGTTTTGTTCGATATTGTCTTAAATTCACCATCGAAAGAATAAGGGCATAAGGGCGCATTTTTTTTGGCGTTGTCTGCTACTAATGGAAATTGGACGAATAAGGGCTGGTTTATTTTAGAACGCTGCGTTTTAGTTTGCTGCGTTCCTAATGTGAATTGAATTTTACGAGTTGAACTTATTGTTTTGCTTTTTTTATTCTGTACAATTCATTGCAATTGGAAGCGGGACGGGTGATCGCTGTTCAGAATTGAATGGAGGAAAGTCCGGGCTCCATCGGACACGATGACGGATAACATCCGCCGATCGAAAGGTCAGGGAAAGTGCAACAGAAAATATACCGCCGAAAAATTTTTTTTCGGTAAGGGTGAAATGGCGAGGTAAAAGCTCACCACGATTCGGGTAACCGAATCGGTAAGGCAAACCCCATTGGGAGCAAGGTCAAATAAGAATCTATAGGTTGTCCGAGCCGTTGAGATTCGGGTGGACCGCTTGAGAATTTTAGGTAACTAATTTTCCAGATAAATGATCACCAATTTGATTTATTAAAAGATCAAATTACAGAACCCGGCTTATAGTCCCGCTTCCTTTTTTTCATTAGACCTTTTCTCTAACCTTTTTGTTTTTTTCTGGATTGCTCTTGCGTACTATTCGGTTTATTTTTATTCTCCGCGAGACGTGTATATTTTTCTTCTTTTTACCTTTCCCAGTTTTTTGCATATATGTATTCTCCCGAAGTTACCAAAGCCCTTAATCAAAGCAACCGTCAATTCAAAAAGATTTTTGGAGGACGAGGTCAACATTTTTCCAAATACTTGCTATTCTCCGTATTGCAGACGTTCAGCGTCATCGGTTTGGCGGACGCCCTAGTCGTATTCCACTGGAAAATAAACTCCTTTGGACACACTCCAATATTGGCGTGAATACCGCACCATGGAACATCTTGCTTATGAATACAACACGGTTGTTAGCCATATTCACGATGAAATTGTTTGGATCGAAAATGCCCTCATCCAAGACGG
>JAITDV010000408.1 GCA_031282385.1 Planctomycetaceae bacterium
TTACACAATTTCGTGATCATCGCATGTTGCATGCTGCCTTTCGGGTCAAACTCGACAATGTGCATTTTTGCATCGACTTCCAAACCGTGTTGTCCGACAACAGCAGGCAATTTTTGTCCTTCTTGGAGTGTTTTCGGAACAAGCAAAAATCCGAATGCCGTCAGTCCTTCATAAACATCAAGTTCAACTTCATAAATCGTATAAGTTTTGCAATCTTTAAAAAAACGTGTTCGCGGATTGGTTGGTAACAGCGATTCCTCAAATTCGCCAACCACATTTTTTGAAAAATAATCCCGATACCATTCAATTGTTTCAGCAATCTTTTGCGGCGAAGAAGTATTCAATTTTGTCCAAAAATTACGCCGTGTGAACATGGACTCTCTGAGCAGTTGCTGTGTGTGGTTTTCGAGTTGTTTAACGATACGTTGTTCACTTAAAATAAACGGAACAGCCTGAAATTTTACGGCAACCGAAATCACCTCTTTCATTTCAATCCAGTCAACTTTCAATTGTTCAACGAGTTTCTTTGCCCGTTCGACTTCCGCTTTCACGTTTTCGGGATTTAACTTTTTCAATTCACCCGGCGCACCGCCATATTGGGACTTCCAGGGTTCATTGAACGGCAACGATAATTCGGGTGCGTTGTAAACCGCAACAGTCAATTTACGCGGACAAATTAACGTTGCAATTTCAGCGTCGCCAAATTCTTTGAGCAAACCGAACACATTTCTATCAATCGGCTCGTCGCACAATCTGTCGCGTTTGTCGAAATAATCAACAACAATCGTTTCATCAATTCGTGTATCCACAGCCGCCGAATACAACGCAAGTAATCCGCCATCGCTTTGACCTTGAATGCAAATTTTCATTGCCGGCGTTTTCTTCAACCAATCGACCAACGCCAAAACTTCCTGCACTTCGTAACCGATAATATGCCGTCCAAGTTGATAGGCTTGCCGATAAATAAATTCCCGATTCGGTAATTGAACACGTTTATATTGTCCACATTTTCGGCTTACAATAAGCGGAATAATCATTTGTTCATCTTTCGACGGCGGCGTAAACCAGTGTTTTTGCAACACTTCGTCGCCGCCCGCCAACAATTCTTCCGGCGTAATTCCTGCTTGCGGCAAATGAATAATTGTTTTTGTGATGTTGTTTGATTTCGGTTTAATTAAAAGTCCTTCGGCGGAAAAATCGTCGAACACTTTCCAACGAATTGCGAAAACAGAATATGTTTCATTTTCCGCCACAATCGCCGATTGATTCAACGTGCCAATCAATTCAGGCGTATCAAAACCAACACGATTATCACGAACTCCGGTAATAAATTTCAACCGTTCCCGATTTTTCGCAACAGATTTTTGATAAGCGTCCAAACTTGCAAAATCGCGGTTCCAATACTTTGCCCGCAACGATTCACTTCCGGCAATTTTCTTATCAAGAAATTCGGTGATGAGCCGGTTATTACGTTCAAAATAATTCTCCGTCCATTCAATTGGTTTGGTATCGGGCAATTGTTGCGCGGACGCTGATATTGCAGGAAAAATAGAAACGAGAATAATTGTTGCAAAAATTCCGGCAGAACAAAACATTTTCATAAAATTACATTTCATCTGTTATTAAATTTGGTTAAAAGGTTAAAGTTGTCCAATATCACGAAAAGTAACTGTCAATTTTATAATCATTCACGTAGTGTGAACAGATATTTTTCAAGCTCATAATAAAACGCTCAAAAAGTAGTTTGCCCAAACTCAATCAATCAACCGTTTGCCTACATTATTCGGACTCTTTCAATGTCAATCTGATATTTAACCCCTCTTGCATACGATAAGATAAACCAATTCCCTTTGTGTTGGGTAAAGGAAAAAATTCTGTATTTTTATAATTTAACTTACGGTTTAACAAACCATAATGCCTGACGATATTTCCCATTGTTAAGGCAACCAATGTTTGCGATTGTAAAAGCATATGCACATTTGTCTTATTCTGAAAAAAATCAATCCTAGTTTTATTTCCGCTTTTTGCCTGCCGAACAGCATCATCACGCAGAGATTGCGTATATTGGTCAATATTTTTCCAAAAGTTTTCGATTTCTTCGTCCAGCTGTTTTTGTATTTTTTTCATAGTGTTATCAAAAGATTCTTTGGGTAAAGGATAATATAAGAGAGGATAAAATGGGGAACCACAATATGTATTAAGACGCATTTTACACCGATTGACTTCGTTTGTTATTACCTGTATCATTTTGTCTGACAGTTTGTTCTGACGATTCATTGCCGGAATAATTCCATCCAATACCTGTAATAACTGCTGTAATTGCAGAATCTTTTCTTCTTTTTCAAAATCCGAGAGTGGTTGTCGTTCTGATAACATAGCATGGTATGTCTGCCAGATAAGTCCTAGAACACAATCCGCATCATCGAAGTGGTTATTTTGTTTAGGCAAATATTCAATTCCTTGTTTCCATAGAAATTTTGTTTCCCGTATCAATTGGGGAGAAAGTTGATGATTTTCAAAACTTTTCCGCAGTAACTGTACTTGCTGTAAAAGAGAATGTTGTAGTTCACTGTCATTGCATGTTTTCCGTATTTGCTGCTCAATAAACTCGATAAGATTGTCTGATTCATTATCCATTAAGCCAGTGTCTGTCGATATCTGTTCAGAATCCCTTTTTTTACCCATGTCAGATAAACCAGAACCGTTTATAGGCAACGATTCAGACAACGAACCGAACCGCTGAGAATATAATTCGTTTATTTTTTTATTTGTCTGGTCAACTATCGGCTTAAAAACTAATTCGCCTGTTAGTTCTTTAATAAATTTTTTCCTCAGCGTTTCATTTTTCATATACAATGCAATTCGTGCTTCTTTGGAAGAAACAAAGGAATCAATAAAATCACGTTTTTGTAAAAAAGTACGGCAATTTCTTACTCCTTCCATCACAATCCGGTTTGCCTTTTGACGGTTTTCTATTTGTTGCTGAGTATCATCTGTTTTTTTGACAAACGGCAAAAGTTGCGATGCTGTTTTGTCAAGTATCTGTTTTAAATCACGGAATTCATCTTGATTCAATGGATTTCCGTAACCAGACTCAAGAATGTTATTTTGAATATTTGTGAAAAGGTTATCTAACAGATCAACAGATATATTAGTAGAATAAGACGTATTTTCTTCCTCCAAATATTCTTTAAATGCCGAGAATAATTCAGCATACTGTTTGGATGCTTGACGACGTTTTTCAATATTGCGGTCTATTTTACGGTATTGAATTTCTGTGACTTTCACTATTAGTTCAATTATCCGAGTACCGGTGTAGGCACTTTTATATCGTTTATCGGAATAACGATCTATTTCGGCGGACAAACGAGACAATCTCTCTGCCAGCGAATTGCGCAACTTTTTTTGCAAGTCAATTGGTAACTTCGCTTCGGTATCTGTTACAGTTTTTTTTAGTATAACAACCGCCTCTTTCGTTTCAGGTAAAACCCAATCTGCGGAAAGGAATCGTTGCATTGTCTCAGAATAGGAATAAGCGATATTATTCAATAACAACATGGTAAAAATAAGACACAATGTTTTAAAAAAACTTGTTCCTATTTTGACTCGTTTGTAAGCGAAATAATACATTTTGGTAGTTCCTTTATTATACTTTTAAAAGCATTAAGTGTTTGACCTGCATAGATTTACTAAATATCCAAGTTGTTTTATTAGAGGAAACCCCAATAAATTATAATTTTTTACAGAAATCACAATGAAAAGATTTTTTTGAATACTGATATATATGAAATTCATAAAAGATAATTTTCAGGATTTCATATACTTACGTTTTCTGCATTCAAACCAATTCTCTCTAAAGTGATCTCTGTAAATTAAAAAAATTTTAAAGTCATACACTAATTAAAAATTAGTGACATCCCTCTATACAAGCCGTATTATCACCATCATAATCTACAGTGAGTGTTAATGTCGAAATATTGGTACTTACATTTGCTTCAGAAGCATAAGCACCATTATTGGCAGTAGCCGCAACAACACATGTACCAATGTCCCTTCTGTAGTTGACCAGCAATATTGCCTACATATTGCTGGCTGTCTGAAATTGTATTTGACCCATATGCAACTGCTACATCAGCAGCAACTGTGTGAGTAATTGTGATAGAAGGTTCTGATGATAACGTTCCGCTGATAGTTGTTCCACTAATATTTTCATTTTCAGAACTACCGATTTTTGATGTTGATTCATTTTAAACTACACTTTTCAAAAAAAATTAAGCTCAATACCCTTTTGAAATTCACAATAGTTATTTATGGAATTTTGGTTTTCATACGCCGTTGAGATAATGTTTATTCAAATATATCTCAAAAAACTTAAAAAACGGAATATTTTGCTTCATCTATTATTCTAACAGTTCTACTGAATCCAATTTTCATCAAAGAGGCATTTTAACAAACTTTCAGAATCTGTTAATACTAGTGTACAAATCAATTCGGGTGTATCGAAACCAACCCGATTATCACGAACTCCGGTAATAAATTTCAACCGTTCCCGATTTTTCGCAACAGATTGTTGATAAGCGTCCGAACTTGCAAAATCACGATTCCAATACTTTGCCCGCAACAATTCGCTTCCGGCAATTTTCTTATCAAGAAATTCAGTGATGAGACGGCTGTTACGTTCAAAATAATTCTCCGTCCATTCAATTGGTTTGGTATCGGGCAATGGTTGCGCGGACGCGGGGATTGCCGTAAAAACCAACGCCAGAATAATCATCGCAAAAATTCCGGCAAAACAAAACATTTTCATAAAATTACATTTCATGGGTCATTAAATTGGGTTAAAGGTTTTGGGGGTTCAATAATTTGCACTAAAAAATTTCGTAACTATTCAATGATTATTTTTTGTGACAATGAATTTTTCCGTCCCGTTAGGAACGGCATGTTGGTAGAAAAATATTTTCCTCAAAACACAAACAACGCTGAAATATTACAATAATTTTTGTCCACGAATGGACACGAATTTTCACGAAAAAAAATTCGTGTCCATTCGTGAAAATTCGTGGATAAAAAGTTTTTAGAGGTTCCCAATAATCATTTTCTTTCTTCTTTCAACCACTTATCCAAAAAAGGCAGAATTGGCGTAACGTATGGCATGTGTCCGCCGGGGAGAAACAAAATCTCTGCCCGTTCCGGCATTTTCAGGCACATATCGTAATAATAGCGCACTTTACCGAACTCATACGTAACGTCTTCCGTTTTTGCCACCATGTCGTCGTGTCCGCGTTCAACCATAAAAGGTCGCGGCGCAATCAAACGCACGACATCGCCATAATCAAACGTATTCGCCAAATCAAAATCAAACATCTCATAATACGTCATAAACATGTAACTGTCAGACGCCAATCCCGCAACTTTATTGTTCCATTGATTAAAGTTTGCCGAACAAACAACCGCCTTGTATTCGGGAATCAGCGGCGGAACAAACATTGCCGTTGTCCCGCCGTAAGAACAGCCGTAAAAACTAATTTTGTCCGCCTCGACAAATGGCAATGTTTGCAGGAATTTCACAATCTGTTTTTGTTGCGCGGTCATCACGGCAAAAAGATTTTTGCCCAATGAATTGAGTTGACGCTGATTGAATTTATATTTGTGATACAACTTAAAAATTCCTTGCGGCGCGAACGTAACATAACCGGCGTTACACAATTTTGTGATCATCGCATGTTGCATGTCATTATTAAACTCAAAAAGGTGCATTTTTGCATCGACTTCCAAACCGTGTTGTCCGACAACAGCAGGCAATTTTTGTCCTTCTTTGAGCGTTTTCGGAATGACCAGAAATCCAAACGACGTCAGCCCTTCATAAACATCGAGTTCAACTTCATAAACCGTGTACGTTTCACAATCCTTGAAAAAACGGGTTCGCGGATTAATCGGTAACAGCGGTTCTTCAAATTCGCCAACCACGTTTTTTGAAAAATAATCCCGATACCACTCAATTGTTTCAGCAATTTTTTGCGGTGAAGAAGTATCCAGTTTTTTCCAAAATTCACGCCGCGTAACAACGGATTCTTTGAGCAGTTGCTGCGTGTGATTTTCAAGTTGTTTAACGATACGCTGTTCATTTAAGACGGTTGGGACAGGCGGCAAATTAGCGGAAGCCGAAACCGCGTTTTTCTTCATCTCAATCCAGTTCACTTTCAATTGCTCAACAAGTTTTTTCGCCCGTTCGACTTCCGCTTCCACATTTTCGGGATTTAACTTTTTCAAGTCGCCCGGAGTGTTGCCATGCAAGGAATTATCAGTCTTCATCCTTAATTCAGGCGAGTTGTAAACAGCAACTGTCAATGGACGCGGACAAATTAACGTTGCAATTTCCGCGTCGCCAAATTCATTGAGCAAGCCGAACACGTTTCTGTCAATCGGTTCGTCACACAGTCTGTCCCGTTTGTCGAAATAATCAACAACAACCGCTTCGTCAATTCGCGTATCAACAGCCGCCGAATACAACGCAAGCAATCCGCCGTCGCCCTGTCCCTGAACACTGATTTTCATTGCCGGCGTTTGCTTCAACCAATCGACCAACGCCAAAACTTCCTGCACTTCGTAACCGATAATATGCCGTCCGAGTTGGTAGGCTTGCCGATAAATATATTCCCGATTCGGCAACACAGAATATTCCCGTTTCGGAAACACAGACCTTATGTGCCGTTCAAATTTCCGGCTTACAATAAGCGGAATAATCATTTGTTCGTCTTTCGACGGCGGCGTAAACCAGTGTTTTGGCAACACTTCGTCTCCGCCCGCCAACAGTTCCTCCGGAGTTATTCCGGCTTGCGGCAAATGAATAATTGTTTTCGTTGCGTTATTTAATTTCGGTTTAATCAACAGTCCTTCGGCGGAAAAATCGTCAAACACTTTCCAACGGATTGCAAAAACAGAATGCATTGCGTTTTCCGCTACAATTGCCGACTGATTTAGCGTACAAATCAGTTCAGGCGTATCAAAACCAACACGATTATCACGAACTCCGGTAATAAATTTCAACCGTTCCCGATTTTTCGCAACAGATTGTTGATAAGCGTCCGAACTTGCAAAATCGCGATTCCAATACTTTGCCCGCAATAATTCGCTTCCAGCAATTTTCTTATCAAGAAATTTAGTGATGAGACGGCTGTTACGTTCAAAATAATTCTCCGTCCATTCAATTGGTTTTGTATCGGGCAATGGTTGCGCGGACGCGGAGATTGCCGTAAAAACCAAAGCCTGAATAATCATTGCAAAAATTCCGGCAAAACAAAACATTTTCATAAAATTACATTTCATGGGTTATTAAATTGGGTTAAAGAGTTTGGGGGGCAATAATTTGCACTAAAAAGTTTCGTAACTATTCAATGATTATTTTTTGTGACAATGAATTTTTTCTGTCCTGTTAGGGATGGCATGTTGGTAGAAAAATATTTTCCATGTTAATTTATTTTTTACGAATAAAGGGAAAATTATAATCATCTAAATTAAGAGTTTCAAGGTGTTTGTAATAATTTTCAAGTTCTTTTCTGTCGAATTTACTTTTTTCTTCCGCAGTCATGTTTTTTGTTACTTTATAGTAATTGTTGCGTATTTCACGAACCATTTTAACCGCGTCAAAATCTCCACAATCAAGATTCCGTTTCATAAAATCCTCCTTTATCGATTAATTGTTTAGGGGTAGCAATAATTATTTTTGAAAGTTTATTTTCTGAATTAAATTTATGTACTCTTAAAATTGTGCGCTCGTTTGCAAGGTGTTTCATATTCCAACTCACCACATAATCGCAATGAGCAAGTACCGCATAAGCGATATGCGTTAAATCGGCAATATGTTTTTCAGTAAGTATTCCAGCAGAAATATAACGTTTAACTAATTTATCAGCTTCGGAGTTTACACTTAATAGACCTTTTCGCTAACCTGTAGGAGACCACCCCTGCCCCCTCCTTCGAATAGGTTAGGGGTGGTCTCGGAGGAGTTAGGCGGTTTTTTATTGCGTTGATGAAATTCGATCAAGGATATTGTGTTTTTCGAATATTTCTTCCCAAGATAGATCGTTTTTTTGTTTACTCATAATTTCGGATTAGCAGTTCATTGACTTCGCCGCGATTCGTACCATCGGAATTAATGACGCGGTTGGCTTTGACAATACTAATATTGTAGTGTTTATACTGTTCTTTAATAAGATCAGCAGATGAATTGGACAACAGGAATTTTATTCCTTTGGCATTTAATTTGTCGCAGGCTTCCCGTAATCGGATTTGATCAGATTTATTCCATCCGCCTTGAACATAACCTGTGAAATTTGAATTAATGGAAATCGGATGATAGGGCGGATCTAAATAGACAAAAGTATTTTGTTTCAGTTTACTCATAACAGTTTCATAATCTTCATTAAGTAATTCAACTGTGTTCTCATTCAAGTATTTACTAACGGCTCTTAATGTTGGTTCGTTAACGATATTGGGATTCTTATAATTACCGAACGGCGAATTAAATTCACCTGCATTGTTTACTCTGTAAAGACCGTTGAAACAGGTTTTATTCAGATAAATAATTCTCGAAGCACGCTCGACATCCGACAAGTTTTTGTAATCCGGCTGCCTATCAATATTACGGATTTTATAAAAATACTCCGCATTATTTTCATGCTTTTTCAAGTCGGTGATTAAAGCGTTGAGATTATTCTTTACTACTCGATATACGTTGATAAGTTCTGCGTTAAAATCATTCACAATTGCTTTTCTAGGCTGCAAATGGAACAATACAGCACCGCCGCCAACAAAAGGTTCTACATACTGGCAAGTTTTGATGTCTTGGGGAAAATACTCAACAATAAAAGGCATAATTTGCCTTTTACCCCCCACCCATTTCAAAAATGGAGTTATTAATTTATTGTTTTTTAACGTCATTTTATTTTTTTATATGTGCGCTTCCCTAAAAGCAAATTCCTCATATACGTAGATTATATCACCCGTCCACTTCAAACTCAAATCCCCACGCAAATTCGCAAGGGCGATTTTTTTGTTCCTGC
Source organism: Planctomycetaceae bacterium (assembly GCA_031282385.1). Taxonomy (GTDB): domain Bacteria; phylum Planctomycetota; class Planctomycetia; order Pirellulales; family Thermoguttaceae; genus WRKP01. The sequence goes on from JAITDV010000408.1 coordinate 9,063, forward strand.
AATTCTTGAGGAATGGCGATTTTTATTCCGTTGTCGGTTTGTGTCCATAGCAAC
>JAITDV010000480.1 GCA_031282385.1 Planctomycetaceae bacterium
TCCAATGTACATGAAAGATTGGATTGAAAAGTTGGATGATTTTTTGCGGTTTACGAATCGCAATGTTCTTTCGCATTCGGGCAAAGTGTCACAAAAAATGATGGAACAAAAAGCATTGCAGGAATTTAAAATATACGACAAAAAACGCCGTGACGAAGAAGACCAATCGTTAAGCGACTTCGATAAATTCGTCGAAGAAACAAAAAAACAACAGTAATTAGTGATGAAAAATCAAAAAAGAGAATTTCTAATAATTTATTTTTGATCACCAAGTTTTTAGGTTCTGAATTGAAGAATTTTTGTCCCTTAGGAACAGCCCGAAAATAAATGTTCCAAAACAACTATAAAAATTTTCATATTGTTTACGAGATATTATACTGCGTTAGGGTTATGTTCTGTCTTTTTCGCATGATCGAAATTAAGTTTTCGCAACCTCATTTTCAACCTTATTTTTCCGAACAAAACAACCTTAGTAGCCCAAAATTCAACACAAGAACAACCTTATTACCTTATTGAAGAATATTGTATCATTTTTTATATCCCTTTGTGTTTTTCGTGGTTTACTTTTTACCACGAAAAGCACGAAATTTCACGAAAGCATTGGAAAAATCATTTTGTATCATTTCATTCGAATGCTGCATTTGAGTGAAATGATACAAGAAATTATTTTAAAATAGTAACATGAAACAGTGGGAATTACTCATTCAAAGATGTCCCGGACATGAAGACGAATATTCGGAAACGGATTGGCAGATGATAGTTAATGGAGTTGTTGAATCTTTTAACAAATATACCAATATTCCATTTTCTTTTGCCGACCCCTGCCGATTTTATCTTGACCAAAATGATCCTTGTGTTGGATTTGATTTAATTTATAAAGTATCCACACCAATAGAACCTCTTATCTACTATGTTATCGGCAGTATTGACACGTATTATACGGATAATAAAAAACCGACCTTGTATTACGTCCTTGATCATCCGTCGGGTGGCATTGCGACCTGTTATGTAGATGATGAAAAAAGAGAAAGAGGCATTACAATTTCTCTTTTTCTGTTTTTGTATTTTGGTGAAAAACGTTTAATGGGTGAAAATCTTGATGTAACACAAAATGATGATTACATCGCTTTTGAATATATAATGGAACCCCAAAATTGCTATTGGAAAAATTGGGGATGGGATCAAGGTTTTCCATGTGAATGGAACGGTCTCAAATATCCTAAATAATTTCAATAAGCATTGGGATTGTTCAATACTTGTCAAATAATTTAAAAACGACTTTGTTTCAACATTTTATTAAAAACAAAAAATGGACACAAAAAAACAACTAGATTTTTTGGATAGTATATTAAAAGAAACCGATCCTGAAAAAGCATATATTCATCTTTCGGAAACCTATTGGAAAAGTAGTGAATCCATAAGGAACATGATTCGTAAACAGTGGAATTTTGGGATTCACTGGAAAATTCCAAATATCATTCCACCGCTACATACTAAAAGAACAGATGTTGAACAAGAAATAATTATCCGAGCCAATTTACTTTATTTTTCCATCAGTGATAAAGAAGGGTTAGAGGAAAATGACATGCTAATTGATATCGCCATCATTTATCACCAATGTTTATTTATTGGTGTTGATCCAACTGAATTTTTTGATTCGGTTGCAGAAGAATCAACATATAAAGCAAAAAAATTGCTAACAAATTTTATCAAACGTTCAAAGGCTGATAAAAGTATGGAGGCTTTTTGCTTAAAAACAACTGAAGATGAAAATAGTAATATTGATATTGAATGTGAATTTTGGTAAAAAAATTAAAAGATATTAGAAAACTAAAAATATTATATTTTCAAAAAGTAATGTTATGGATAATCAAAATAAAAATCCAATGAACTGGAATACTTCATTGTTGCGAGCATTGGTAGAACCTCCAGAACAATATTCCGTTTTTTCTGAATGGGATTCTTTGTGGGTTCCAAAATTTTATGGTCGCGATCAAAATTTAATCGTGAATCAATCATTAGAATACTTATTTTATGAAGATATTCCGGGTTGGATTTTACGATATACCGCAGAACATGGTCTTGTTTGTCCCCCATTGATATTCAGAGGAACTAATGATATTCCCTGGGGAAGAATAATTACTTTAAATGTTAAAGTCCTCCATATCCATAGTTCGATTTTGGGAGATTTAGAGAGTGTAAAACATATTTCTACGTGTTTTGAAGCCAGAACGAAAACAGGAAAAATAGTTACCGTGAACACCGAAGAAATGCCACTAGCAATTTGGGATACAGAAAAAAAGATATGGTCAAAGGAACGCCAATATGACGATTGGTCAATGTCGGTAAAAATTCGTATTCTTGATCGTGATCCGCAATCTATTTTCAGTAAAACAGAAACCGCCAAACCTTTTTGTACAGATGAATGTTCTGATGATGATCTGGGAGACTCTTTGTCTATTGCTGCCAATGCCGGAGATATTGACCAAGTCCACACGATACTCGACAAAGGAGTTAATATCAATTTTCAAAATTCTTTTTGCGATACGGCGTTGTTTCGAGCAGCAAGGAAAAATTTTGTAGATATTGTACGTTTACTTTTACAGGCGGGAGCCAATCCTAATCAACAGAATAGAACAGGTTGGGTTCCACTTCACTCGGCATCGGTTCAAGGTTTTACAGAAGTTGTGGAATTATTGCTCAAAAATGGCGCCATTGTAGATCCACGCAACAAAAATGGTTGGACTCCCTTGTTTCTAGCAGCCGGAAGCGGACATATTCAAATCGTTCAACAATTATTGGATGCAGGTGCTGATGTTGAAGCCGAAGACGGCGTAGGAAATACTCCAATTAACAACGCTCAAAAACACGGTTATCAAGAAATTGTACATTTACTCAAAGAAAAAACAACAAGAAAAATATACTTTTGAAATATTGATCATTGCCCTACTCTTTGATCTTCTACCTCATTCTTTATGCAAAAATGGAAAAATAAAATAGATAGTTACGATTAAATGTGTCAAACCCAGCTTATTAGACATTATTATCGTATCATTTTTTGGGTCTCAACTCCCTAATACATAATACCTAACTTCTAACCTCCCTCAAAGGTATTTCGTGCAGCCGGATAACGGAAACTTTTTTCTCAATAAGTTTTTTTGTTATTAAATTTGTTCCGGTTTCACGGTTGCCGAATGTTTCCGTGACAAATTTTTTGCGTGAATGTCCAACCAGCAACGGAGATTCAAGATCGTGAAATCGTTCCATATTTTCAACAAGTTCCAAATTGTGTGCGGTTGTTTTTCCGAAACCCAATCCCGGATCAACCGCAATTCGTTCCGGTTCCACTCCGGCATTGATGAGTTCATTGCGTCGGCGTTTGAGTATTTCGAACACCTCCG
>JAITDV010000500.1 GCA_031282385.1 Planctomycetaceae bacterium
TACAAGGTTTAGGTGTAACTTCTGTATTGTCGTATTCCACGTTAATACTTGTCGTGGCAGTGCCTTTATACGTGTGTGCAAGAGTGCCGTCTTCTTTATTAACTTTAGCTGTAAGTGTCGCGGTGAATGTTACCGTAAAAGAGTTCGGCGGTAACTTCGGCACCGTCATTTCGTATCCCCATCTTCCGTCCCAACCCAAGCCCCACCATCACCATCAGAAATCATCGCAAAAATAAACCCCGCCCGAATTCCACCAACACGTTGCATCTGAATTTCAGTCGATTTAACCTCCACCTTACCTTGAGCAATCACAAGTTGCGAAAAACTCAAAATCGTCAAAAGAATTATCGTTACAATAAAAATTTTTTTGAATGTTTTCATGTTTTAGTCCCTTTTGAAGTATGATTTTTTGTTATAAACGGTATATAATTTTTCATAATTATTGTCCCAGTAGTAACTGGTCTGAAATCTTTTATAAATAACAGTTTAAAAAATAGCTGTCTAAAATATTCGTTACTTATCATTGCTGCGTTTCTGATTGGAAATAACCATTGTATGGATGTTTACTATATGGTCCAATACATTTAAGTTTACCTGTATTTCGCTTTTTTATCAAATCATCAAGTAATTTAATTGCCGTCGTAAAGTTTTCTTTGGTCTCAACATCGGAGGGAACATTATCTTTAATAAACTTGGAATATTCTTCAAATGATTCAAAAGGTTCTGGAACATCATATTTGTTCCAAAATATATCTTGGCAAAAGTCATCTATCCTACCACGCTCATCCAATGACTCCATTTGCAGCAATCGCGGCAATTTATGTATCTCCTTGACATAACGTTTCGCAGCAGTACCATCTTTCCCCATAAAGTATAGAATTCTTGGAGGAAGCAATTCATTTATTTTATTGTTATTTACTTTGTAGTAAATTTTATAACATTCAACTGCCTCCATATATTTCTTTCCCATTTCAAAAGCCAACGCTCTATATTCGTATCTCATTCGTTGTTCATCTTCTAATGTAAAACCGGATTCACCAGCAATACCAATCTCTATGTTATCAGCCCAAAATAATGCCATATTGACATTGCGAGTTTTTCTCATAACACTAAAAAAAGCATCAATAGACTTAGGAGGATGCCGATCAAAAATTTCCATATCTGGTGCCATTGTACAAAATAATATACGCCTATTGTCATAATAGTCCTTGTTACAAAGATAAACGCTATCCAAACTGTCTTTATTAATTTCTGTCTGATGCTGACCGTCAGAAATTTTCGTTTCGTGATCTTTTTTAGTTATGAATTGATCGGTAAATGACCTCTTCACCAATAAAGATATCAAAAAACACAATATAATCATTAACAAAAACAAAGAAACTACTCTGTAACGAAAAATTTGATAATTATTCTTTTGTCGCATGATTTGAAAAAAAAGTTAAAAATTTGTGGTGGCTTGTTTTCCACCTGACCAAAGTGATTTAATGTTTAACGCTCTTACTTCATCTGTATTAGCAACATAGTGCCATCCATGCCAAACGACATTTGGCGGAGGGGTAAATTCTTTGTTATTTATTATATTTAAATCATCTGTAAATAAAGCCTTAGCTTCTCCAGGAGTATACTCGTTATTTTGTAAAAGACCATTCCCCATACATGCTAGTATAACCACTGCGCCGAGTTTATATTTCATTCGGTTTCTCAATTCTTGATATGTCGGTCTAACTTGAGGTACCTTCACTGCAGACGAATCCTTTTTGCCATTAGCAATATCTTGATAAAAAATTGTTGTTCCAAAAGAGGTTGGGCTTCCATGACCATCAATAACCAATCTATGTATTTGCTTTTGGCTTGCAATATTTTGTGCGGTATTTAAAAATTTTTGTAACGCATTTTTTGCATAAGTTGATCCGATGAACATTTTTTTCATATTTTCACGTAAATACATAGTACTTCCAGTGCCTTGTAAATCATTGTCATAAGTTGCAACATAAAATCCAAGTTCTACCAGCTGACCATTTTTCTTTTTCCAATCTGAATACATGTTCGGTATATCGTCACCAAACCACGCGGAGTAAATTGTATTTGGTATGCCGTATTTATTACCACACTTTGGTTTAGCTCCAGGTTGTTCATTGTTGTAGAGAGTTAACCAACTATTCTTTTGAGATATATTTAGTCCGATCTTTGTTGCTAATTCTTCAAACTTATCATCTTGTTCTGCATATACATCAACAATACGTTTGGAGGAATCTCTTCTAATTTTCCACAAACCAAACCAATCTGTGTACAACACGACCGAGTTATCGACATGCCTGTATAGATTTATGTCGTTTCCTTCAAACCCAATCGGGTCTTCACTCATCCATCGACCAACATTAGAATCATACCAACGATTAATATTCCATTGTAAATAATTACTCTTATCTATTAATTTTCCGGTATATGCAAAGAATGTTGAATCAGTATTTTTTGTTACAGAAATTAATTTGCCAAAAGAATTATACTCAAGATGATCAGCAACCGTACCATCAGATTTTACAATGTCACGGATTGAGTTTAAGTGATCGCAAAGAATCCAATTTTCGTTGTCGCAGATTAACTCATCTTGTTTTATTCCCCAGAGGTAGCGATGAGTTGGCTTGAGTTCTTTGTTGTCGAATTGTAGAATTATTTGCCAGTTGTCGTGGATAAAATATTGTTGTTCGGTTTTGTTTTCTATGCGTTTTACGAGGCGATTCAAATAATCGTACAAATATTCAATTTCATTTGTCGGAGTTGAAACTTTGACTAATCTATTGCGGTTGTCCCAAGTGTATTTTGTGGTTTTGCCCTCTTTGTCTGTCTTTGAAATTCTGTTACCTTCGAGATCGTATTCATAACTATAATTTTCGTCGGACAAGAGGCGGTTGTATTCGCCGGTTTTGTATGATTGTTTTTGTCCTTGAATTTCGGCTTGTTTGCGGTTGCCGTTTAGGTCGAAGTCATATTTTTCATGTTGCATAAAATTATATGAAGCATTGATCAACTGTGAGGTTTTATCGTAACGATATTTCGATTCGCTTCTTTTTTCAGGTCCGTTTAAATACTTGAAATCAAAATCTGTGATACGATTTGCATTGTCCCATTTTAGATCGTAATCGGCGTAGATTGTTTTGTTGTTACC
>JAITDV010000523.1 GCA_031282385.1 Planctomycetaceae bacterium
TGCCAATGATTCAAGGCTTTCGGTCTTAGTTCTCAGCCTGATGGCTCACAACACAACACAAAAAACAATTCTCTGAATAGATACATTTTTGTTATTGTTTGAATTTGATAAAAAACACGTACGTTTGAATAGTTACGCCCAAACAACTCTTGCGAAAAATTGTCAGAAATCAAGGGGGGGGACTTTACGAAAATAGAAAGTTTCGTTATCATTTCCCCCTTCGTGTTCCGACTTTTCACGTGGCTTAACAATATTACACGTTTGCTGAGCCGCTTCAACCCTTATACTCTTTTCGGAGAATCTAGTGACTGAGAATCATTTTTTAATGGTCGATGGTAACGAAGCAACGACCTTGATCGCACACGCATGTAACGAAGTAATGGCTATTTACCCCATAACCCCATCTTCAACTATGGGAGAACTCGCTGACGAATGGGCAGCTAAAGGTAAAAAGAACATTTTCGGCACAATACCCCAAATTATCGAAATGCAAAGTGAAGCCGGTGCCGCCGGTGCTGTACACGGATCATTGCAAGGCGGCTCAATGACTTGTACATTTACGGCATCTCAAGGTCTCCTGCTAATGATACCAATCATGTTCAAAATCGCAGGCGAACAAACCCCAACCGTATTCCACGTAACCGCCCGAACTATCGCAACACACGCACTTGCTATATTCGGCGATCACAGCGATATTCTTGCTTGCCGTAGTACAGGTTGGGCAATGCTTTGCGGAGGTACTGTACAAGAAACCCACGATATGGCACTCGTTGCCTACGCCTCCACATACAAAACAAAAATACCTTTCGTTCACTTCTTCGACGGCTTCCGAACCTCACACGAAGTAAACCGTATTGAACCAATCAAAGAAGATGACATTAAACAAATGCTCGACTTGGACGCAATCACCAACTTTCGCAAAAGAGCGTTGACGCCCGATAACCCATTGCTCCGAGGCACCGCACAAAACCCCGACGTATTCTTCCAATCACGCGAAGGCGCAAATACACTATACAAAAACGTACCCGAAATCGTCCAGACCGAAATGAATAAATTAGCCAAACTCACCGGACGACAATATCACATTTTCGATTACTTCGGTTCCCCAAACGCCGAACACGTCATCGTCTCAATGGCTTCCTCAACCGGCGTAATTGAAGAATTTCTCGACGAATACCAAAAAACAAACCCAAACGCAAAAATCGGGCTAATCAACGTCAGACTCTACAGACCATTTGCCAGCGAAGTATTTGTAAATACTTTGCCCAAAACTGTGAAAAAAATCGCCGTACTTGACAGAACAAAAGAACCGGGTGCCGCTGGAGAACCACTCTATCAAGACGTCGTTACCGCAGTTTCGGAATTTTGGCAAGGCGACAAATTATTCATTGCAAAAGGACGATACGGATTGGCTTCAAAGGAATTTTCGCCGGCTATGGTCAAAACAATCTACGACGAATTGACAAAACCAAACCCTAAAAGAGAATTTACAGTCGGTATCAACGACGACGTTACAAATTTAAGCCTGGACTATGATCCAAACTTTTCAACTGAAGCAGAAGATGTTCGACGTTGTTTGTTTTTTGGTCTCGGCAGCGACGGAACAGTTGGGGCAAACAAAGACACAACAAAAATCGTCGGCGAAAACACCGAGTTATCCGCACAAGGATATTTCGTTTACGATTCCAAAAAGGCAGGTTCAGTTACAGAATCTCATTTACGCTTCTCGCCGCGACCGATCAAAGGTTCGTACTTTGTAACGAAAGCAAATTTTGTTGCATGCCATCAATTCGTGTTTACCGAAAAACTCGATATGCTTGCGCCGTTGGTTGAAGGCGGTACGTTTTTGCTAAATTCACCTTATGGACCCGATGAAGTTTGGGATAATATTCCTGCGGAATTACAAAAAGAAATAATCGACAAAAAAGCTAAATTCTATGTTGTTGATGCTGTTACGGTCGCGCGCGAAGCCGGAATGGGAAACCGTCTCAACACAGTTATGCAAACTTGCTTTTTCCAATTAGCAAAACTATTTCCCACATCCGAAGAAGCAATCGGCTACATTAAAAAAGCTATCAAAAAAACATACGGTAAAAAAGGTGATGCCGTTGTTGAGAAAAATTACAATGCTGTTGATGCTTCTGTTGCGGCGTTGCGAGAGGTTAATTACCCTCAAGCCGTCACTTCAAAATTTCATCGGCACATGGGAACCGTAGGCAATCCGCCGAAATTCGTAAAAGAAGTATTAGGCGAAATTCTTGCTGTACGCGGTAACGACTTACCGGTTAGTGTGTTGCCGGCAGACGGAACATTCCCCACCGGAACCTCGCAATACGAAAAACGAAATATTGCAATTGATATTCCTATTTGGGATCCAGCCGTTTGTATTCATTGCGGTCAATGTTCTTTAGTTTGTCCGCACGCAGCAATTCGTATCAAAAAAGTCGATTCCGACATTCTCGCCAAAGCTCCCGCTGGTTTCAAAACAGCAGATTGGAAAGGTAAAGAATATCCGGGAACAAAATTTGTCGTCCAACCGGCACCTGATGACTGTGTTGGATGCGGACTTTGCGTTCACAATTGCCCGGCAAAAAATAAAGTAGTCGAAGGTCGGAAAGCAATCAACATGGAAAACAAAATCAATCACCTCGATACAGAACGCGAAAATTGGAATTTCTTTCTCTCCATTCCAGATGTTGATCGCGCGACCGTCAACGCAGATAACATTAAAGGCTCGCAGTTGTTGTTACCATTGTTTGAGTTTTCGGGTGCGTGTGCGGGTTGCGGTGAAACACCGTATGTCAAGTTGGTAACGCAATTTTTCGGCGACAGAATGTTGATCGGCAACGCTACGGGTTGCTCCTCAATTTACGGTGGTAATCTGCCAACAACACCTTACACAAAAGACGCCAACGGCAGAGGTCCTGCATGGTGTAATTCACTATTTGAAGACGATGCGGAATTCGCACTAGGGTTGCGGTTGGCGGTTGACCAACAGAATAATTATGCCAAAGAAATCATTACAACACGCCGCGATAAAATCGGCGCAGAACTAGTTGACAATATCCTCAATAACAAACAAGAAACAGAAGCCGAAATTGCACAACAACGTAAATGGGTTGCAGAATTAAAAGAAAAGGTTAAATCATGCTTGGAACAAGGTACTTGCAAGTCAGGCGAATTCGAATCTTGCGCAACAGGTACAAATTTGCTTAATATTGCAGATTCGTTGGTTCGGCGTAGTTGTTGGGCGATAGGCGGCGACGGTTGGGCGTATGATATTGGTTACGGCGGTCTCGATCACGTGATTGCTTCAGGACGGGACATCAATATATTAGTCCTCGACACAGAAGTCTATTCAAATACCGGAGGTCAAGCCTCAAAATCAACACCCAAAGGCGCAATCGCAAAATTCGCAGCAAGCGGAAAACCAACCCGAAAAAAAGATTTAGGAATGATGGGAATAGCTTACGGAACAGTTTTTGTTGCGCAAATCGCGTTGGGAGCAAATCCGGCACACGCAATCAAAGCAATCCGCGCCGCAGAATCATATCCGGGACCGTCGCTAATTATTGCTTACGCTCATTGTATTGCGCATGGAATGGCGGATATGAAAATCGGTTTGGAGTTGCAAAAAGAAGCGGTTAAATGCGGTTATTGGTCTCTTTACACTTACGACCCGCGCAAAGCACAACCATTGGAAATAGCAAGCAAAACGCCGGAAGGTTCGATTAAAGATTTCGCTGAAAAACAAAACCGTTTCGGACTCCTGAAACGTAACAAACCGGAAATATTCGACAACTTAATCAAACAAGTTCAAAACGACGCCGAAGAACGTTTTGCTTTCTATTCAGCTTTAACCGGTGCAAAGAAAAACTAACATATCAAACAAACTCTACATTAAAATCCAACACCAAAAAAGACAACAAAGCGGGCTTGCCAATAAAAGACAAGCCCGCATCCATCTAAAAATGTAACTATTCAGACGCGAAATACCCGCAATCGACAATGGTAACTTCTAAAAACTCATTTTGTCCACGAATTTTCACGAAAGATTACGAATTAAATAATTTGTTCAAATTCGTGTCAATTCATGGATAAAATAAATTTATTGTCTAAATTTGTCTATCCTGAAAATTTCGATAATTCCGCCAAAAAATAAGTTTTTAGAAATTGCCAAAGTATAAATTTCCTTCATCTTTTATTTTTTCAGTGTCAAAAAAATAAACGAGTTCAATAACAGCAATCAATCGTAAAAGAAATTTCTAACAAACAACGACAATTTGAAACAAAATTAAAATGACAAATATTTCAAAAATCAGTAAATACAAATTATCGTAACGATAATTATCTTGGCAATTATTTTTTTGTCAAATATTGCAATTGCTCAAAACAAACCGACGCCGCCGAAACTTGAACCGAAAGTTAAACCAATTGCCGGTCTCAACGCGAAATTTATCCTTGCTTTAATCTCTGACGGCGAAGGCGGAGCTTGGATTGGAACCGAAGATGATGGAGTCTTTCATTACAATAATCTTGACGGCAATGTTATGCAATTCACTACAAAAAAATGGTCTCGGCGATAATAACGCTTACGCGTTGGCAATCGATAAGCTTGGTCGTCTTTGGGTTGGTCATTTGAACACGGGCGTTTCAATTTTTAATGAGAAAGATTGGAAAAATTACGATGTTGTTGACTGTCCAATTGGCGAAAGAATTTTTGATATAAAAGTTTGCCCAAAGGACGGCGACGTTTGGATGGCAACTTCGGCGGGAATTTCCCGTTACAAAATTGACAAAGACGAATGGGAACATTTAACGCGTGAAGACGGCTTACCCGAAGATCAAGCTTCAGTTCTTGCGTTCAAAAACGACGGAACGCTGATTGTCGGAACGAAATGTCATAGACTTTCAATTTTTACTCGCAATTCTAACAACGGGAATTACTATTTTTCAAAAAATATTATTGCGCCGGATCGATTTGGACCTGACAATTGTAGTCCCGTTCCATTTACGCCGATGGGAAATAATTTGTCAACAAATAAGTCAAATATGCCGTCAAATTTGATCAACGATATTATTGTAACGAACAATGCCGGCAAAGAAACGATCTATATTGCGACCAACGCCGGATTGGTCAAGATGAACGATCAATTTAAAGAGTTGTTATTTTGGCGCGGTAGAGATTATGCGAATAAAATTCGCGGGCTTTACGGCGGCGCGCCGAAAGGTTGGCAACAGGCGCCGAAGGAAATTATGGATCAATTATTGCTGGAAGACTATTTGACTTGCCTTGCCGAAGACGAACAAGGCGTAATTTGGATCGGAACAAGACAAAACGGAACAATGCTTGCTGACGCTATTTCCGGCAGAAAGTCTTACGGCGAAATTAAGCAATGGGTTATCCCGACAATTTCGTAACGAAAATTCTTTGTCTTTATGGAGGCGAATATTTGGTAGGATTCTATGGCGGCGGAGTTGTTAAGTCGATTAAACCATTTAGACTAGTTGATCGTAAACTTGAGAAAACTAGATTTAACATTGCGCCGATATTTTCCGTTACACAAAAAGATTTCGCAAAATTGCCGTCGCCAATAAAACCGCCGACAGCTGAAGATCTTCGCGCAATGTATTACAAACTCAAAAAAATATATCGCCAATTAAATCCGATGCTGAAAGGAGAATTACAACCAATATTGAATTATGTTGCAACGCGATTTTCAAAAATAGATCGTGTTTATATAGTTGTCCCTGAAAAAGTCATTTGGAGCTATAAATTCTGGGCTTATCTGGTTGCAATTTAGAGTTATAATTTGCAATATAGTTATTGTTTTATCCGAGATTTTTCTGAATCTACCGGATTAGGTGTTTTTAGGTGTTTATGAACGAAATGGTGTTAATAATGGTCTTTAGAATGTGCAAATGCAGATATTGCATAAAATAGTCAAGAATTCAAGAAATACCCATTTACTGAAAACAATTTATTTTGACAATTATTTTACCACTCCATTATGAAACACCTAATCCGTTAGAATCCGAGATTTTCCTTAAAACCTTG
>JAITDV010000220.1 GCA_031282385.1 Planctomycetaceae bacterium
CACAGAATACCCACAATCCAAACTACACAACCTTCAAACACCCCATTTTAGACTGTTCACACTTTAAACCTCGTTTTCATTCTCATCTTCATTCTCATCTTCGATTTTGATTTTTATTACGTCTGATTTTATTTTTATTGTCAACGGACAAAAAAATTTTCTGCCTAATTCAGGAATCTCAACTAAAACCTTGTTCGCCAATAACTCATGCGCAACTACCTTGCCATCACCCGCCGCCGTTGTAACATCCGCACCTATTGGCGGCAAATTTTTTTGCGTCTCCAAATAATGATCATACTCATACCGCAAGCAACACTTCAAACGTCCACAACGCCCCGAAACTTTATTCGGATCAAGCGTCGCCTTCTGTAATTTTGCCATCTTCATCGAAACCGGCAACATGCCATTCAAATAAAGATTACAACAAACCTCCAAACCACAATCTCCAAAATCCGCCAACAACCGCGTCTCATCCCGAACTCCAATTTGCCGCATCTCTATCCGCGTCTGAAACTCCGCCGCTAACAACTTGACCAACTCCCTAAAATCAACCCGACCCTCCGCCACATAATAAACAATCAAACGCCCATTATCAAAAATTCGCTCCACACGAACCAAATCCATCACAATATTCATCTGCTGAATTATCTTCCGGCATTGTATAAATTCAACACGCTCCAACTCCCTAATCCGCCGTAACTCATCTTCATCCTCCAACGTCATTAAACGCAACACACGATCATCCGCCGACTCGCCGCCGCACACATTCACTTCAACCTCCGAATCCAAATCCGACTCTACCTCCGCATCCAATTTCAAATCCACATCCGCGACACGCAAAACCACTCCCGCCTCAAGCCCACGCTCCGTGCGCACAATCACACGATCACCATGCCGTAACCGCTCCGACGCCGAAAATGTAAAAATACCATGAATCCTCATCGCACCATAACGCACTATATACTTAACCGCATCCATCTCAAGCCTCCATCTTGTTAATTATATTTTTTTATTTTGGGATAACCTCCCAAGCCGGAATATCAACCTTAAACAATACCAATATAACATACCAACATAACAACCGCATTTAAACTGTTCATACTATAAATTGCGCTCTTGAGTCACGCAATTTATAACACGAGCAGCATATACTAAATTTACTTTAAGCTGAACTTTTGCAAAATGACGTTTAACACTATAAATTTGAGTGTGAAATGTTTGTCAGATTACTATTTTTTAATGCATTATTGTAACAATAAGTATGTTAATCAAAAATGAAAATCATATCTATTCAGTCGTGTGTTTCTTATCATCAACTATTTTGTTACCCAAAGACCAATAAATTCACGCGGGACAACATCGTTTTCCGAACGGTTCTAATATTCAAACCCTTATTTGTCGAATTACCATTAGTAGCAAAAAATTCCCACCCAATGCGCCCTTATACCCTCATGTTTTGTTTGACAGTGTCTTATGTTCACCATTGCAAGAATAAGGGCATAAGGGCGCGTTGAGCGGATACTGCTTGCTACTAAAGGGAATTGGATAAATAAGGGTTGGGAACTTATAAAAACTCATTTTGTCCACGAATTTTCACGAAAGATCACGAGTTAAATAATTTGTGCCAATTCGTGAATAAAATAAATTTATTGTCTAAACTTGTCAATCCTGAAAATTTTGATAATTCTGTAAAAATAGGTTTTTAGAAGTTGCCGATTGTTTATTTTGGAGTGCTGATTTTTTGTCTGATTCGTTCCTATTCTCTGATTTTTGTCATATTATTACATCAAATATTATTTTTCCAAAAAAAATGATATGCCGTAAAAAAAACAAGGGTTTCATAAATTCCGTTTCAATAATTTCTGCTTCTTTTGGGGTCAAAATATAATGCCGAAATTGAGTAAGATTTAATCATCTGCTATTTTAATAAAGGTTGTTATGAATTTTGCAAAAGTCCAGTTTAAACATTCGCCGCCGCTAATCTCAACTCTTGACAACTCCACATTGAAACGAGAAAATACCGCCCCTGTTTGTATTTCGTTTACACTTCTTTACATTTGAAAATCCTGTAACACTCACAGACTTACTTATCAGTATGTCCGCTCAACGCCTTTGTATTACCGAATTCTATACCAAACACAACTTAGAATTGACGAAACAAGAATATCAAAACAGGCTTGCCAATAAGTAAGCCTACGAAGGTAAAGGAAATTTAATGTGTAAACAGTTTAAAACATTGCTTATTTTACCAGACAACAAAAATTATAACGCGATTGCCGTTATGTTGCGACGCCAATCATTGCGGAAATTTTGAACCATGCCACCAAAAATCAATAAAATCAGAAATATCGGAATTATTGCCCACATCGATGCCGGCAAAACCACAGTTACAGAACGAATGCTGTTCTACTCAAAGTTCGTACACAAATTCGGCACCGTCGATCAAGGTACAACTGTAACCGACTTCGATCCCGAAGAACAAGAACGCGGTATAACAATCCGCGCAGCCTCCGTAACATTCGAATGGAACGATTGCGTGTTTAATCTTATTGATACT
This sequence comes from Planctomycetaceae bacterium, assembly GCA_031282385.1. Classification (GTDB taxonomy): domain Bacteria; phylum Planctomycetota; class Planctomycetia; order Pirellulales; family Thermoguttaceae; genus WRKP01. The sequence continues at coordinate 2,558 of JAITDV010000220.1, forward strand.
CCCGGTCATGTTGATTTTACAGCAGAAGTAGAACGATCATTGCGTGTACTCGATGGCGGAATTGTAGTTTTCAGCGCAAGAGAAGGCGTCGAAGCCCAAAGCGAAACCGTCTGGAGACAAGCAAATAAATATCACGTTCCACGTATTGCTTTCATCAATAAAATGGACCGCGAAGGCGCAGATTTCTACCGTACTTTGGAACAAATAAAGAATAAACTTGGCGCAAAACCGATAGTAGTTGCTATTCCTGTCGGTGCAGGTCCGCCGCATTTGCCAGAGGCATTCCGTGCTACTATTGACTTGATCAAAATGAAAATGCTTACTTTCTCAAAAGAAGATAACGGCTCCGAAATTACTGAATCCGAAATACCGCCTGAATTGGAAGACGACGCAATTCAACATCGCAGTCAAATGTTGGACGACTTGACGATGTTTAGTGATGAATTTACAGAGGTCATGCTTGGAGTAGAGGAAGTTTCAGATGAAATGATTCGTGGAGTTTTGCGATCCGCAACATTGATGAATCTTGCGGTTCCGGTATTGTGTGGTTCTGCTCTCGATGGTATTGGTATCCAACCTGTAATGGACGCGGTCAAATATTATCTTCCTGCGCCATCCGACGTCCCAGCAATTCGCGGTCAAGACCCGACTCGTCCCGATTGTCCCGAATTATCACGTAAACCAGATGTAAATGAGCCGTTTTGCGGTTTAGTTTTTAAGATTGATGCGGACAAACACGGCGACTTAAATTATCTTCGCGTTTACTCAGGTACTTTGAAACAAAACAGCCGTGTACTAAATCCGCGTGAAAATAAAAAAGAAAATATCCCTCAACTTTGGCGTATTCAAGCAGACCGCCGAGAACAAATTCTAGAAGTTACCGCCGGTGATATTTGCGGCGTAATCGGGTTGCGATTCACGGTAACCGGTGATACGCTTTGCGATGTTAAATACCCGATTATATTGGAAACTATAGAGTTTCCAGAAACAGTTGTGTCAATGGCAATTGAACCGAATTCAGCTGATGAATACAAAAAATTAAAACAAGTTCTCGAAATGATGAAACGCCAAGACCCAACTTTCCGCGTACACGAAAACGAAGAAACAAGCCAAATGCTAATCAGCGGAATGGGCGAACTACATCTTGAAGTAATAAAACACCGCTTATTGCGTGATTATAAAATGAATGTTCGCGTACATAATCCGCGTGTAAGTTATCGCGAATCCATTCAACACACGGTTGAAATTACCGGTCAATGTAACCGCAATCTCGGCGGACAAAAACATTGGGCTGAAGTTTCTATAAAAATCGAACCGCTGGAATTGGCAGAGTACGATACCGCCACTTCTGTCGAAATCCAAACTGATTTCTCCGATGAAATTTTCGACAAACAATTTAAACAAATTGTATTGGAATCAATTCGCGAAGAAAGCCAAGGCGGCGGATTATTAGGTTTCCCTTTGGTCAATGTTCGCGTTACGTTGACAGGTGCAAAAATCAACGAATCCGAAAGTACAGAAACCGCATTCAGAATTGCTGTTTCAGATGCTTTTCATAAAGGATTGCGCAAATCCGGGACAGTATTACTTGAACCGATAATGAAACTGGAAATTCAAACACCGGCAGATTACGTCGGCGGAATCGTCGGCGATTTACAACAACGACGAGGATTGGTGTCAAAAACCGAAATTATAGGACATTTAACTTTAATCGAAGCTGAAGCTCCATTGGCAAATTTATTCGGGTACACTTCAGCAATTTTAAGTTTAAGTCAAGGTCGGGCAAGTAACTCAATGGAACCACTCCGATACGGTCCAGCACCAACAGAAGTTACAAAATCATTCATGTTGGAATAAATGGATGTTCTAAAAAACCGTTTTTGAACAAAACAATTTTCAAAAAAAGTCCGTTGTTTGTGTCGTTTTTTTGAGGATTGCAGGAATGCCGTAACTGAATATTTATCATGAAAATTCATGGATAAAATAAATTGGGGGAACTTCTAAAAACTCATTTTGTACATGAATTTTCACGAAAGATCGCGAATTAAATAATTTGTGCAAATTTGTGTCAATTCTTGGATAAAATAAATTTATTGTCTAAACTTGTCAATCCTGAAAATTTTGATAATTCTGTAAAAAATAGGTTTTTAGAAGTTGCCTTTGGGGAAATTTCGACAGTATATTTGTTATTATTGATTCAATTCATAATTTGCGTTTTGTAGTAATTTATGAATTGCTTGTTACAGTTCGTACTGGTCTAATATTTGTCTTTTTGTAGTTTATTAGAATCTTTTACCATTATACCCATTTTCACTTTTTTTACATGTTTAGTTTAACGTGAACCGTGTTTTTATGTCGAAAACAAATTCTAAACGGATTGCATCAGACCAAATTTTAAACTGTCCGCACTTTAATTTTCGGTAACTTTTATAAGCTTACTTATAGAGAAGCCTTACTTTAACGCCTTTGTGCCGCCGAATTTTAAAGTACATTTGGCATACCATATAAATAATTTTGTGTACAGTTTGTTTTCTACTTATACTGTTCGTACTACAAATTGCGCGGCTCAAGAGCGTAAAAAACCGCTTTCCGATAGGTAAGTAGGCAGCGGCAAAGGAAATTTAACGTGTGAACAGGTTAGAATATTTCGGCAAAACAACTTGTTTTTGCTACGTATATATGTGTATGCCATGACTTTGTTTTTAGTCGGATTATGTTGGTGCGTTTTTTGTTTATGTGAAATTTAAAAATGTTTAGATAGTGTAAAGCGGAAAGTTGCTTGTTCAAATTAAATTATTTGACAAGAAATTGTAACGCAATAAAAAAGAGAGATAATTAAGGAGCAAAAAAATGTTGGTTTTATCAAGATATTGTGATGAAAGTGTTTGTATCGGCGATAATATTGTGATTACTGTTGTCGATGTACGAAGCGACCGCGTACGGCTTGGAATCAAAGCGCCGGCAAACGTTTCAGTACATCGTCAGGAAGTTTATGATGCAATAAGCCGTGAAAAAGAAGAAGGTACGAAAAAACATATTGAACGGCTTGTCAATCCTGTTGTAAAAGGTCGCCCCGTACGCACAAGAATTAACGGAAACAACAATGGACAAAATAACAACCGCACAAAAACAGGAAAATCTACACTCAACAGCAAATTGTCCGAGCGTCGAGGAAAAGCTTTACCCGTAGAAATCGAAACTCCTAATATTGGTTTCGGAGGTATTGCAGACATTATTGATAACTAATTATTTTAAACTGTTCACACTTGAATTTTCCTTTACCGCCACCTGCTTACCTATCGGAAAGCAGGCTTTTATGCTCTTGAGTCGCGTAATTTATAGTACGAACGGCATATCCACAGATTACAAAAATTTATCAGGTTATCCTGTAAATCCGCGTAATCTGTGGATTACTATTTTACTGTTAATTCCATTGCGGGGAGAAATTTTTGCATCTATAAACTACGAAATTCTCATAAACACTGTTAAGAATCGGAATCGGGTAAACAATAATCATTTTTCTGTCCCGTTAATGACAAATAAATTGAGGTTCCATTTCACAAGAATTACGGCAACTGCTGTTTTAAACTGAGAACAGTTTAAAAACATTCCCGCTGAAATATTGCGGTGTTGTTAATACTGTTAAGTTATTTATCCAATGATTTCAGTTCCTACACCTGTGCTTGTGAAAATTTCCATTAGCAGTGCGTGTCTTAATTTTCCGTTTATTATGTGAATTTTGTTTACGCCGTGTTCCAACGTTTCAAGGCAAGCTTCTATTTTCGGAATCATCCCGCCAACAATACATCCCGACGCCAACATCTCTCGTGCTTTTTCTGTTGTGATAGAATCAATCATTGAATTTGGATCGTTTGGATTTGTTCTTACGCCATTGACATCGCTTACGTAAACTAATTTTTCCGCGTGCAATTCACGTGCGATTGATGTTGCGGCGGTGTCTGCATTGACATTCAACACTTGACCGCTACCGTCATTCATAAGCGCAATAGACGGAATAACCGGAATAATATAATTGTTACAGAGCATTTCAATCATATCGACATTGACGCTTGTTATCTTGCCAACCAATCCGATATCGATTATTTGACCGTTTTCGTCGTTGAGAAAAAGTTTTTCTCCGAAAAGTACATTCGTACCAAGATAAAAGCTAATCGGTTTAGCTTGACCGCCGAATTTATTTATTTGTGCAACAAGGTATTCATTGATTTCTTTGCCAAGAACACGTTTAACTATTTCAAGAGACACTTCGTCCGTGAAACGTCGTCCTTGTACAAAACGCGGTTCAATTCCTGCCGCGCTCATTGCTTTACTTATTGCCGAACCGCCGCCGTGAACCAACACCGGTTTCATACCGACTGATTCCATGAAAACAATATCAAGCAAAAGATGAGTCATTGCGGTTTCATCATCCATAAGGCTGCCGCCGATTTTTATTACTGTTTTTTTACCGCGGTGTTGACGAATCCATTTCATCGCCTCAATCAATACATCCGCCTTTTCAATTGCACTATTCATCATCGTTCAGTTAATTAACCGGATCAATATTCCAAGTTGAAACACCGGTTGTTTGGTTAGTTATACTGTTCGTACTATAAATTACGTTACTCAAGAGCGTAAAAACTTGCTTGCCGCTACGTAAGCAGGCGGAGGTAAACGAAAATTAAAGTGTGAACAGTTTAAAATTCAATTTGTAACACACAAAAATCACACATCCAGATTTCTTACTTCCAGAGCGTGTTTTTCAATAAATTCTCTACGCGGTTCAACTTTGTCGCCCATTAGAATACGGAACAAATTATCTGCCATTGATGCGTCTTCCATTGTTACTTGAATCAACGTTCTGTTTGATGGGTTTAGGGTTGTATCGCGTAATTCTTCTGCGTTCATTTCTCCGAGTCCTTTGAATCTTGTAACTTGCATAACGTTGCTATTGACGTTGCGAACTTCTGTCAGCAATTGCCGTAAATCTTCTATTCCTACTGTTGTGTCTTTTCTTTTTAACGAGTATCGTGCGGTATCTTTGCCTGTTCGTTCTTGGGGCAAAAGTGAATCTACCTCGAAACCAATATCACGCAACTCAATCAAATACTTATTTATTGTACGTACTTCATGTATTTCAATAATGCGCAATTTCGGCAAATTATCGGCGGTATTGTTCAACTCATCTGCCAAGCCTACTTCAATTGCGATTTCGCGACCGGATTCACGTTCAATTTTGTCTTGAAATTCACGCAATTTTTCACGGCTTGTAAACCACTCTTCTTGTTTATCATAAAAAACGTGATAGACGGGCAACCGTGCTGTTTGAACATCTTGCCGCAATGCCAACTCGCGCAAACTTATTCCGCGCCGTTCTACTGCGATGATCGCCTCTTCCAAGCTTGCAAGTATTTTGCAAAGTTTTTCCATCGCGGCGCCTTCAAATGTTCTGCCGTCATTTGCATCGAATACTGTATTTTGCAAACCGACGTCTAAAAGTATTCGTTGCATTTCTTCGTCTGTTGCGATGTATTGGTCGGCTTGTCCTTTTCGCCTGATTCTGTAAAGCGGCGGGCAAGCAATAAACACGTGTCCTGCTTTGACGAGATCGTACATTTGTCTGTAAAAAAACGTCAACAAAAGCGTACGAATATGCGAACCATCTACATCCGCATCAGTCATAATCACAACTTTGCCGTAACGCCGTTTCGACAAATCAACCTCGTCGCCAACACCGCTGCCCAATGCCGCAATCATACTTCGTACTTCTTCGTTGGCGAGAACTTTATCTTCGCGAGCTTTGTATGCGTTAATAATTTTTCCGCGTAATGGTAGAATTGCTTGATATTCTCGTACTCTTCCGCCTTCTGCGCTTCCGCCGGCGGAATCACCTTCGACGATATAAAGCTCGCATTTGTCAACTTCCTTACTTGTACAATCACGCAACTTGCCCGGCAAACCGCCAAACGAAAGCGCGCCTTTACGTTCTCGAACCAATGCACGTGCTTTGCGCGCGCTTTCGCGGGCTTCTGCTGCAATTATTCCTTTTTTGACGATAATTTGGGCTGTTTTGGGATTTTCTTCAAGATATTTTGCGAGTTGTTCACCGACTATTGAATTGACTACGCCTTCAACTTCGCTGTTACCTAGTTTTGTTTTTGTTTGACCTTCGAATCGCGGGTTGGGAACGCGGACAGAAATTACTGCGCTTAAACCTTCGCGAAAATCTTCGCCTATTGGAGCAATCGTTTTGTCTTTGAACAAAGATTGATTTTTGCCGTAGGTATTGAGTGTTCTTGTCAATGCGGTTCGGAAACCGGACAAGTGTGTTCCGCCTTCACTTGTGTAGATATTATTTACGTAGGAACGTAGATTTTCTGTGTATTCAACGGTGTATTGCAAAGCGACATCAACAAAGACGCCTTCGGATTCGCCGACAAAATGTAGAATATCGTTGTGAGCAGATTCGGTTGATCGGTTCATGTTTTCGATGAAATCGACGAGACCTTTTTCGTATTGGAATATATCTTCGCTTCCGACTCGTGCGTCGCGGTAGATGATTTTTATTCCTTTGTTAAGGAATGCCAAGTCTTGAAGCCGGCGGAAGAGAATATTGCCGTCAAATTTGCGTTCAGGGAAAATTTCCGAGTCGGGCATGAAGGTAGTTTTGGTGCCGTGTCCATCTGATTTGCCTATTTTTTCAACTTCGCCGCAAGGTATACCGCGAGCGTATTCTTGTGAGTAAACTGCGCCGCCGCGCCGAACTTCTACTTCGCACCATTCAGAAAGAAAATTAACAACAGTAACTCCAACTCCGTGTAAACCGCCTGATGTTTGGTATGCGCCTTTGGTGAATTTGCCGCCGAATTTTAGTACGGTCATTACGCCTTCGAGAGTTGATTTTTGCAATTCAGGATGCATTTCAACAGGGATACCGCGACCGTCATCTTCAACTGTTATAGAACCGTCGTTGTTGATTTGGACAAGAATTGTTTTAGCAAAGCCAGCCAATGCTTCATCAATTGAGTTATCGACGACTTCGTTGACGAGGTGATGTAAGCCTCGGCTGGTTGTATCGCCGATGTACATTGCCGGTCTCAAACGCACGTGTTCGAGATCGCTCAAATGTTCAAGATCCTTTGCAGAATAGCCGTCTTCTGCTGTAGGCAACGGCTCATTGGACAATACAAATTGTTCGTTGATATTATTTGTTGAATTATCGTTATTAAAATTTGAATCCATTTATTTTTTTACCTTAATTTTTAAGTTGTTCGCACAATAAATTTCGTTTACCGCAACCTGCTTAATTACTTGAAAACGGATTTTTACATTCTTGAGCAAAATAATTTATAGTACAAACAGTACATTTTTAACCGCTAACACGGCATGAGATGAAACAGTGTTTTTAAACCGTTCACACTTGAATTTCAGCAACTCGTGCAAACTTACCTATTGGCAAGTCCGCTTTAATATTTTTTGCGTGTCAGAATTTTAAAGTGTGTTCGATATAATTCAAGAGGTAGGTTGGTGGAATATTTTTTTAGAAGTTGCCAAAATTTATTTCTACCGAGCAGTATAACCGGCTGGGGGGATTGAAGGTTGACGGGAATTGGTTACAATACTCCGCCTGTTCAGAATCTGTTTCGGTAGAAATTAAACTGTTCACACTTTGAATTTCATTTGCCGCCGCCAGCTTACCTATCGGAAAGCAGGCTTTTACGCTATTGAGCCACGCAATTTATAGTACGAACAGTATATCGATTGAGATGATAGAAAGTATATTCATAACACTTGAGTTTTCGGAACCCGCACAAACTTAATCTATTTCGTTAAGTTTGTTTTTGTATTTTTATGCCTCCGACTCTAAGGTGCATTTAATATATTTTTATTGACCTGAACCTGAACCTAAAAATGTAAATGTGAGTTAGCCTAATTGGTAACTTGCGCGGGTTGGCTAAATTCCCCGGTATGAACAGCTTAAACTCCTAATTCAAAAAAGAAAAAAATTATGGCAAGATTTTCAAAAAAATCAAAATTCAAACAACGTAAACGTACAAAAGCTAAAGTTCGCGTTAAGAAAAAAGATCCATTAATGGTAGGCGGTCAACGTCCGCGACCAATGTTTGTGGATTATAAGGATGTAGAATTGCTTCGGAAGTTGACCAGTCGGCAAGGCAAAATAATAAGCCGCCGTAAAAACGGTTGCTCCGCCGTCAGTCAACACGCTATCGCAAACGCCATCAAACGCGCAAGATTTATGGCATTGCTTCCATACGTCTCAGATTGATCGAATCGATTTCAAAAAACTATTTCTAATACAGAATTGACAAATTTTTTTGAATCGACAAATTAGGAAGTTATCTATTAAACAGAAGTTTTTTGAACTGTTCACACTCTAAATTTCTTTTATCACCGCCTGCCTTCCAATAGGTAAACAGGTGAAGGTAGAGGGAGGTTAATGTGTGAACGGTTTGAAACGTGTATTCGGACAAAATGATATTTTTATGATACTAACTTTGATTTGCTTTCTTTATTTTCATTTTCATTTTGTTGCAGAGCAACTGCCATTGCGGGACATCGGTCAATACATACACCGCACACGCCGCACAATGCCGGATCAATAATTGCGACAGATGAGACCATGCCGCTTGTTGTTATTTTTATTAAGTCAACAGCACCAATTGGACACGAATCAACACACGCACGACAACCTACACACTTATTTTGATCAACAACAATCATTTACAGATTACTTTTCAAAGAATCGCCCAACCGGTTTACGATGTACCGGATAAATTTGTTGCATGTGCGCCGAACCGGTACCGTTACTGGTCTCGCTTATTGCACCGCCGTTTAATTCCGTTTTTCTTTTCAAATTTTTCGTTGGCGTTTCTGTTGTTATTCCCATTTTTAAACTATCCTTAAACGCTTGAAGTTCTGCAAGCGGTAACTCTTCAGCCTTGTAGTCAAAACCATCTTCGTCAGCTGTTTTTTTAAATCGATTCTTACCTTCTTTAGCATTCGGGTCAGTTCGCCAATCCTGGTCTCGAGTATATCGCGGACTAACTTCGTCACCTTCGCATTCAGAACCATTACCTTCTCCACCCTCACAATCACAATTTGCCCAAAGCTCACTCAACATTCTTTCCGCTTCCGCTTTCGCTTCACGTTTGCTTTCCGCTAACTTTTTCAACGCATCTTTATCTATCGGAAATCCGGCATTTTGCAAATTCTCTATTTGACGCTCACATTTACCGGCGCATTTCTGCATTGCTCGCGACAACTTCTGCATCTGTTCCGGCGAAAGATTACGCATATTATTCTCCGCCAACATTTTTTTCAATGACTCTTTCAAAGCGTCTTTTTGATTTTTTTTGTTGTCATTTTTATCAGATTTTTTATTGTTGTTTTGTTCGTTCTGATTTTGATTTTCGGGATCTGTCGTTTCTTCATCAGCTTGATCTTGTTTTTGTTCATCTTTATTGTTGTCATTTGTATTTTCATCATCTTCATCATCATCTTCTTCTTTGTTGTTCTTGTCAATTTTTTTGTCAGCGGATTCGTTATCGTTTTCATCGTCAACTTCATTTTTTAGCGATTCCGCCAGTGATCTGTTTTCCGCAAACATATTTTCCATTGATTCCGCCAAACCTTCCATCAATGCTTTTGAAGTTTGAGCGTCGTGTTGTTCACTTAATTCTGTAACTTTTCTTACGAGAGATTCGGCTTCGGCAAGTGATTTTACGTTACGCTCGGCGTCTTGAACAGTTTTAGCGACTTCGTGGTTCATTCGTCCTGCCAATGTATCAAGAGCGTCAAAAGTTTTAATCGGTCCCAATCCGTCTGCTTCTTTTTGTAGCATTTTCAAATCACGTTTCAACGACTGCACTTCAACTTGATCAAGTATTTTTTCTTCTTTAAGAGTGTCGAGTTGTGTTGTTAATTTACTGACTTGATCGTAGATATTCAATTTTTGCGGCAATTGATCGGATACTACAGAGACGGGCAACAGTAAAGAAGCTATAGCAAAAAGAATCGCAGCAAGAAAAAGACCAATTGTACGATTCGGTATCCAGTGAACGTCAGGAATATTGAGTTCTTTTATTTGTTCCGACCAATTTCCGATATCTGTTTCAAAAGAACTCATGACAAGTCCGCCAGCGCCGTTTTCCTTGTCAATCAACGAAATCAACTTTTGATTTGATGGAATTCGCCGTGAAACTGTAAACAACGCAAACAACGGCAGAATTACCAACGCCAGCAAAATCATAAAAAATGTATTCACATCAACAAAACCGCTTACCCGAAACGTAAGCAATAATGTTCCCCACAAAAATAAAAATATCGCCCAAACGATTATCGTATTTTTCCAAAATAATCTGGCAATAAGCCGACGGCGAAATAACGTTAGAACGTTTGTTGTTTTTGAATTGTTCATGGTTAAGTTTTTATGGTACGATCCGTATATTTTCAAAGATTTTCGTAGATTAAATTTCAAAAATGTGAGAATTTCAATAGGGGGGAGTATATCACATTTACAACACATTACCAGATCACCTTAAATTCACAACAGAAAAAATTACTTATTCAAATTCCCAATGGTAAAAAAAATTTTGGTAATGGGAACGTTGTCTGTTACTAAGGGAAATTTGACAAATAAGGGTTGTTTACTTTAGAAAGTTGTGTTTTTGTCTGTTTTGTTCCCAAATCCCTTTCCTAAGCGATTAAATCTTGCGACTGAATAGTTACTATTTTGGGTTCATTCTAACTATTTTTTCCAAAGAACATTGCACCTAGAACTCGCATTATGCCGGATGCAGAAGGTGTTGAATCTGGTATGGTTTGGTTTGCAGTTGTGGTACGGACGGGTTGGCGGTCATTTATTGTTGGCAACATGACAGATGAAGATGACTGAATGAGCCGACGAGTGACTGGACGTGTTGGGATTATGTTGTTATTCAAAATAGTTGATTGCGGGTCTATTCGGCGCGGTGTTGCAAAGTCATCCGGCTCATTCTCAATCTGACATTCCGTCTCAATTCGTGTTCTAATAATTCTTGATTTACGGTTTGTTTCTTCTTGAATTACTTCCGGTCTTGTGGAATAATTTCTATCTCTGGATAGAGTCACGTTTGAAATGTCATCACCCAATAATTCATTTTTGACAACTCCGCTTTGCGTAATTCGTGAATCTGTAATTTTTGTATCAGAAATTATTTTTGATTTTACTGATTGTGCGGCGTTTGGAAATTTATTTATTTGCGATACATTATTGGGATTAGAATCAATAAGGATTTTGTTACTTTTTGTGTTATTATTTGCGGATTCAATTAAGTTATGTGAATGTAATGATGTTGATTTTATTTGTCCGACATTGACGTTGTCGCCAAAATAAACTTTTCGAGCTTCGGCGTTGTTTAATACTTCTTCCGGCGTTCCGTGACAAAGAACTTGTCCGGTACGAATTACATAGCTACGATGTGTAATTTGCAATGTATCTTGCACGGAGTGATCAGTGATCAAAACAGAAATTCCTTCGTTTGAGAGTTGTCTTATGATTGTTTGTATGCTTGTTACGGTAATTGGATCAACGGCGGCAAATGGTTCGTCGAGCAATATGATTTTTGGGTTTGAGACAAGAGCGCGTGCGATTTCAAGCCGTCGTTTTTCTCCGCCTGACAAACTGCCGCCCATATTACGGCGAAGATGAATCAACTTAAATTTTTCAAGTAATTCATCACAACGTGTAATACGTTCATGTCTTTTTACGCCGATCATTTCCATGATGGCGAGCAAGTTATTTTGTACGCTTAATTTTTGAAATACGCTTTTATCTTGGGGCAAGTATCCCATTCCGCCTTCGCGGCTTCGGCGGTACATTGGCCAATTCGTAATATCATGCGGTCCCAAATATACAATTCCGCCGTTTGAACTAATCAACCCGCAAACCATACGGAAACTAGTCGTTTTACCTGCTCCGTTTGGTCCCAATAAACCTACTATTTCGCCTTTATTGACGTGGAAAGATACACCATCAACAACCCGCCGTTTACCGTATATTTTAACCAACCCGTCCGCGCGAAGCACAACCGGAATCTGACGTGTAGATTCTTTGATGGCACTTATGTTATTGTGAGTTGAGGAGCGGTCAGCAAGGTTGGTAATATTCATGTCGGCGGTGTTAGAATTTGTAAAGGTCTGTTTGAGCATGATTTATTTCTTTGTTTTTTGGGATAGCGGTTTAAGGATAATTATTAAGGAACAGTAAATATCAATCGTACATTATACTGTTTGTACTATAAATTGCGCGATTTAAGGGCGTAAAAGCCTGCTTTCAGAATGGCAAACAAGCGGCGGCAAAGGACAATTCAAGTGTGAACAGTTTAAAACTCGAAAACGTAAAAAAATTAACATACACTCTACAATTTATAAATGTACGCGGGTCATTGGAAATTTGAAATCTTACAGTTTGAAATGTACATGCGGATAATAACGTTTAACGTGGAACCGTGTCAATAGCAAATTTACACAGACGCCAAACTCACTTTAGAATTTAGTAACGTAAATATATTATATTGTTCGTACTATAAATTGCGGGACTCAAGAACGTAAAAACCTGCTTTCCGATAAGTAAGTAAGTAAGTAAGTAAGCAGGCGGCTGTAAAGGAAATTTAAAGTGTGAACAGTTTACGTAAAACAAGAAAAAATTATATTGAGGAACAAAAAAATTTTTAACTCAATCGAACAAAAAAATTTTTTTGACGTATTTACTGTGTTGTTTCCGGTTATGGTTGATAACAATATACTGCTCGTACTATAAATGCGTGATTCAAAATCGTAACAGCTTGCTTTCAATGGGTAAGCAGGCGAATGTAAACGAAATTTAAAGTGTGAACAGTTTGAATCTGTGCTTCAGATGGTTTGAGATAATAACCGGATTGGATGTTAGGTTAATTTAAAATGAATATTTGCAATTCAACTGACATATTGCATACACTTTAATTAAAAAACACAAAGATATTAAATCGGCTTTCGATGATGTGGGTTTACGAAATTGAAGGTGCAAGCAGTTTAATATGATTGCGAATATTTTTAACAATTTTTTTGGAGAGTAAAAAAATATGTTGAAACGGAAAATTTTGAAGATTGTGAGTCTATTTTGCACGGTTGCTATTGCGGGTTTTCTTTGTTCCGTATTGTATGTTTACGGACAAAACCACGAAAAGAAAGATGTTGAATCTAAATCAACCGATTGCCAAAATCAAACAACTACTATTGATGCTCAGAAAAATAATACTAATGATGAAAATAAAAACACAGACGCTACAGGAGAAAATACTACTACGATTGAGAATGTTGTTGATTCTGATCAGGCGATTATTTATCGGCTTGGGATGAATATTGTTGAGGTGCCTGAGCTTTTACTTCCGCATTTTAGCGGGATTGATGGAGTGCGAGACAATGTTGACGTGAATGATAATATCACGGGAAACAAGCAACATGGAATGGTAGTTGTTGCCGATGTTATGCCAAACAGTCCGGCAGCAAAAGCAGGAGTAAAACGCGGCGATGTAATTGTTAAATTCGGAGGCAAGAAAATTGATTCGCCCAACGCTCTTGTTCAACAAGTCAATTCAGTAAAAGATACAGAGCAAGAATTAGTATTTATCCGCAACAACAAAAAAATGGAATTCAAAATAACGCCGGAAAAACTTACATCTGACAAGTGGACAAGACAAGAAACCGTTCCATTGAGTCAAGATTTTAGGTTGTTGCCGCATCGTCATTTCAGATTGGGAGACCGTAAACAATTGTTGCGAGAGATGGAGGAGATGGTCAGTCATTTGCAGGACAATTCAGGTATTGATTTGTTTTTCTCGTTTCCAGATGGTAAAAACTTGTTACCGAATTTGAATTTGCCAAAGTTACCATTCCCAAACGCAAATAGTCTGAAAAATCTCAAAGAAGGTGAAGCAAAATCATTGACTATTACAACACAAACCGACTCAAACGGTAAATCAAAAATAAAAGTAAACAAGTCAATCACAACAAACGGTAAAACAGAAGAAAATGTCTGGGAAGCAGAAAACATTGACCAACTTCCAGAAAACATTCGCGACGAAGTCAGACAATTTATTGAAACAAATAATAAAATGTAAAATCTCTAAAAATATCATTCCGCAGTAATTTTCTATACCGAATGTACATTAGAATCCAGCCCGCGTGCCGAATAATTCTAAAGTACGTTCGGTATAGTTTTTCATTTGCAGTTATTCTGTTCCGTAATCTTGGATGAAACTAATAACAAGACGGGTTGGAAATTTTAACTGAATAGTTAGTTGTCCCTGAAAAAGTCATTTGGTGTTATAAATTCTGGGCTTATCTGGTTGTAATTTAGAGTTATAATTTGCAATATAGTTATTGTTTTATCCGAGATTTTCCTTAAAACTTTGCAAATATTAGACCTTTTCTCTAACCTAAAAATACATCAACGCAACAAAAAATCTACA
>JAITDV010000015.1 GCA_031282385.1 Planctomycetaceae bacterium
GAATCGGTTGTCCTTTTGGGCGGTAAGTAACCCCTTTCATGCTGTAATTTCCAATGTTTTCTTTTTTTTTTTCGTATCAACAGAAATAGCAGGTTGTTTGGCTTTAAGAAATGAGTTCACGCGATTGTTTATGTACAAAAATTGCTCGTTCCTATCGGGATGATTGGGACCCTCGCGTGTTTTCCGATTCGCTTGTAAACTGTAATTCATTTCGTAGAGCAATCCCAAAACAGTATTCGGAGACACGTCAATATTTTTTTGTTTCAACTCATCAGACAACAAACGAATACTTTTACAGGTCCATTGCAATGGGGATTGTGGATGACCGCGTACTGTAGGTTCGAGTAATTGTTCTAGTTCATTTTTGATGTTAGGATATTTTTGTTCAATTTTTTTACGACCGCCGCCAGCGAGACGGGAACGTTGGGAGTCAAGTTGGCTGTCGGCAGATGCTGATTCCAATTCACGCAAACCGCGACGAATGGTGACGCGACTCATACCGGTCGCCAACGCAACAACACTAATACCACCGCGACCAAGTTGTTTGGCTTCAGCGGCTGCCCACCTTCGTGCGCCACGCTCGTGAAGAACGTTTCGCAACGAATTATATTTTTCAAAAATTGAATAAAAAATATCGGGTGTAAACATACGGGAATAATAACAATCTCAAAAATATAAACAATACCATTTTGGACAGGTTATTTTCGCGCGCCGCCTAAACCGTTCTCTAATAAACATGTTAGTTGACCATAAGTAGTTGATCGAGGCACAACTTCATAGACAATTCTTTCTGAAATTTCTGTTGGTGTACTGGTATAATTACACAAAAGAGCAGGCGATGATTGTGGTGTACATTTTCTTCTGTAGCCCATACAACAATATTACCAGTGCATCTTGCCGTTCCATACACAATTTTTATACGCGCAACTGAATAGTTACAATCTTGCGTCATTTTGTTTCTCTGCAAGAATCCAAAATTTCTCGGATTCTTTTAATCAGCAACGGAGTTCGCGGTCCCGGGATAGAAGCATAACTATCACTAATTATAAATACGTTGCCTCGTTTGACTGTCGGAACAACATCCTTCAACACATCCCAATCAGAACGCAAAAGATTATCAGTTGTTTCCTTATCTTTCTCATTATGAATTTGTATGTCAATTATCACATCAGGATTGAAATCAATAATTGCCTCTGTTGAAATATTTGGATACGCCACTCCTAAACCAGACGCAACATTCTCGCCTCCCGCTAAACTCAAAACCTCACTGAAAAATAATTCCGCCCCCGCAATAAAAATATTGTCAATCTTCCCCGTTCCGCGTTGTCTATCAATAACCGTCAATACTTTCAGCCGCTTTATCCCCTCAACTTGCAATTTACACTCGCGTAAAAATTCCTCCAACGCGCGACGTTTTGCAATTGCCTTATCCAAATACGCACCGCCCAAAAGTTTGCCCACCAACTCGTATGATTCCAATAAACCAGAAATAGAACGATGATCCACCGACAAACCTTTAATATTAAATTGTTTCAACTTTTGACCAAATTGAACATCCTCAATAGGAAAAATTACCAAATCCGGCTTGAGAGAAATTATTTTTTCATTGTTCCTGTCATAAAGCCCGCCGATTTTTTCAATTTTCGCCGCTTCCGGCGGATAAGTTGTAAATTGACTGTCTCCAACAATCTTGCCGCCAAGCCCAATATCAAAAAGCAACTCCGTAATCGCAGGCGTAACCGAAATTATTCGCTCAATAGATTGAGCATCAGATTTATCAGAAGTTAAATTTTGCTTATCATTATTTTGAGTTGCATTACAACCGACAACTAATATTACAACAATTGCCCAAATTATAATTTTGCCCGATAAGAAACCCAAATTGCCCGCAGTTTTTGTTACCAAAGAATCAAAATAAATTTTCAACATACTAATTCGCTTGTATAATTTTATTGTTTCTGGCATAATGTTGCCCTTTGTGAAATTAACAGTTCCCAAATCTGCGTTCGGTAAAGTTGCGGAACCGGTTTGCCCAACTTTTTGTAAACATAATATTCCGTACACGAAAATTCAGTTACCGACGTCCGGTATTACACAACCGGAAAAAAGCGTTCAAAAGTATGTTCGATATAATAACAAAAATCAACAGGTACTTATGTTTTTAGTAATAGGTGGCAATGGTTTTCTTGGCGGCGAGATTGTTTCGCAACTTGTTAGTCGCGGAGAATCTGTTCGTGTGTTGTCGCGGCGTTCTGTCAATGGTGAAGTTGCCGGCGCGGAGTATTGTTTTGGGGACGTGCGAGACCGCAAGTCGCTTATGTCGGCGTGTCTTGGAGTTCACACCGTATTTCATACCGCATCTATCCCAAGCATCTCAGTACATTGGCAACCATTCTATCAGACAAACGTACTCGGTACACAAAATGTAATCGACGCCTGCATAGAAAACAAAGTCCGCCGATTAATTTATACCAGCAGCGCAAGCGTAACCTTCGATTGCACCTCCCAACCGGCAGCAGATGAGAATTTATCTTACCCGAAACGTTGGTTGGCACATTATCCGCATAGTAAAGCAATAGCAGAAAAGTTAGTGCTTGATGTTACAGGCAAATCGGAATTATTGACGTGTTCGTTGCGCCCGCATTTGATAATCGGAACAAAAGATCGGCACTTGATACCAAGATTATTAGACCGCGCAAAACGCGGTAAACTATTTAGGGTTGGCGATGGTACAAATTTGATTGATATTATCTTCGTAGAAAATGCCGCCGCAGGCCACATACTCGCAGCAGATTCGCTCAATAATGAAAGCAGTCCGGTTAATGGAAACGCATATTTTATTTCACAAGGAGAACCGGTGAATTGTTGGAATTGGATCGACGAGGTTTTATTAGCAAGCGGATTGCCGAAAGTGTCAAAATCAATCTCTTTCAGAAAAGCATGGTATCTAGGAGCAATACTGGAATCTTGGTACAAACTATTTCGCTTGCAAGGAGAACCTTTGATGACAAGATTCCTCTCCGCACAATTAGCTCAAACACATTACCTAAATATCACAAAAGCAAAAAAAGATTTCAACTACAAACCAATAATTCCAATGACTGAAGGAATGGAAAAACTAAAACAATTCTTAAAATATAATCACCAATAAATTTTACCTTTCGCAATACACAAAAAAAGTTAAAAAAACAACACTAGGTAACTTCTAAAAACCTATTTTTTACAGAATCAATAAAATTTTCAGAATAGACAAATTTAGACAATAAATTTATTTTGAAGTTCCCGCCAGAAAAAATTGCCCGGAATTATATAGATGTTGACAAAAATAATTTTTTACTGAAGTTTTTAAAAGTTTACTATATTTTCTTATTAAAAACGTTACTTTTAAGAAATATACAAACGTTTGACGATAATGGACTCATTGCTGTTTGGAAAGAAAATTTGTGAAAATTTCGTTTTTTTGCTGGACTTTTTTTGTAGAAACAAGTATTATCTGCCGACCGCAACTGAAAACAAAAAATTACGCAAATAACCAAAAATTAAGCATAGAGAAATACAACGGGGAGGATACAACAGGGGGGATACAACATACTATACTACTAGTTATAATAGACCTTTTCTCTAACCTAAAAATACACCAACGCAACAAAAAAACCACAACGAAAAACCGCCTTTAACTCCTCCGAGACCACCCCTAACCCCTCCGAAGGAGGGGAATAAGAAGACGCCTCCGATGGAGGCGAATTATTCCCCCCCTTCGGAGGGGTTAGGGGTGGTCTCCTACAGGTTAGCGAAAAGGTCTAATATGATAAATTACATACAAATAATCACACTTTAAAGTAAAAAGCTTTACACTGAACACACTTTAGAATTCGGTAACAAAACTATATTAAAACAGACTTTCCAATAGATAAACCCGCAAATATTGTCGAGAATTAAAGTGCGAACAGTTGAAAAAAACAAATTTCAGATTTTTAAAATTGATTCCTACCTGACGATTTTTTGACGTATAATTCAATTGATAGGCATTTTCGGCCAAACCGAAAAAATTTAAATTATTTACACTGGAAGATTCGGTAACTTTTGCAAGTTTAGCTATATACTGTTCGTACTATAAATTGCGCGGCTGAAAAGCGTAAAAGCCTGTTTCCGATGGGTAAACAGGCAGCGTCAAAGGAAATTTAACGTGTGAACAGTTTAATAAATCCTGATTGAACGGCTTTGAGTTGCTAAATTCTAAAGTGCGTTCGGTATAACAACGATTACAAAACCTACAATTAACATGCGTATCAACTATTACTAAAACACGAACCACACAAACAATAAAATTGAAATAAACAAGAATATTTTTTGTACCTCACTGAAAATTGACAAATTCAACGTATCTCTGTTGTCTTGGGTGACGCAGTTTTAATTTCAGAAGTTACTATATTAAGAGAGTGTTGTAGTCCTTGGGCAGACGGAGGCTCTTAACATTCTGTTCAACCTGCGTATATTTACTGCAAGTGTTTTTTTGTTTTTACCGTTTTGTGTTAGTGTGGATGCAATTTACGGTTTGGTCAGATGGAAACGGTTTGGTAATATAGCTGATTTGGACAAAGCAGTATTTTTTTGCAAACTATTAGCAATCTGCTGTCATAAAACTTTCATACTACTTAACTTTTTTCGTTCACTATCGCAGTCTGTAGGGTAAAATTTGGTTGTCAGTAGTTGTAAATTGAAAATGTGTTGGATTGTGTTTGATTTTTTTGTTTTTTGAGCTACATTTTAACATGTAATTATGTTTTTTTTGTTTGTTAGATACTTTTTAAATTGTCCGCGCTTTAATTTCATTTACCGTTGTCTGCATTCCTATTGGAATACAGACTTTTACGCTCTTGAGTCATACAATTTATAGTACGAACATTATAGCAGTCGGATTTGAAATTTCGAGAACTTGTGTGATTTTAACCTGTGTGATTTTATTTATTGAAAATTTATGTTGGCGTTTTGAAGTTGTCGGATTCTAAAGAGAGAGTGTAGTAATTAGCAGCACTTACAGTTATTCGATTAAATATTTTTTTCGTATATGAGTTTTTAGCAAGTTTGGCGGGCAATGAATTTGTCGGGTGTATGATGAATTTTGAGTAGTTCATACATTGAATTTAAGCAACTGCGCAAGTTAATTTGAGTAAACCAGCATGATGTACTTGTGTTACGAAATTCAAATTAACTCTTGATAGTAGCGCAACGGTTGCCGGTTTCGGCAACGTTATGGAAGGCTTCGACGTGTTTTTTAACCCCCTGAATAACAAATAACCCTAGAAAAGAGGATACTAAATTGTACGATTCAACAGATCCAATTTTGGACGATTTCGACGAAGTTCTCACTCCAGAGGAGGAGATACTCCATCTCGGTGAAGTTGACATGGATGAAGACGAGATGGTTGATGTGCTTCTTGTCGATGACGACGAAGAAGAAGAGGAAGAACATGAAATTCTGGACGAAGACCTTATGAAACTTGACGTAGTTGATGCGTGGTCAGACGATCCGGTTCGCATGTATTTGACCCAGATGGGAGAAATTCCTCTTCTTACACGGCAACGTGAAATTTCACTTGCCAAACAAATAGAAATAACGCGGCGAAAATTCCGTGCGAAGTTGTTAGAGTGTGATTATGTACTCCAACACGCCGTCAGGACTTTGCAACGGGTTCATCACAACGAGCTTCCGTTTGATCGTACCGTGCAGGTTTCTGAAACAAACAGTCTTGAGAAACAGCAGATAATGGGGCGTTTCCCTCATAATTTGCGAACTCTTGAGCGGATAGTTAAACGTAATCATCGTGATTATCTTACCGCAACCAATAAATCGTTTTCGGAGAATGAGCGTGCGTTTGCGTGGTTGCGTCTTGGCAGAAGTAGGCGGCGGGCGGTAAGGTTGATTGAAGAGCTTGGGTTACGGACGCAAAGAATTGAGACAATGATTTCAACTCTTGAAGAATTTAGCCGGAGAATGGACGAACTCAAAAAACGTATCAAAGAACATCGCGCAAGCGGTCGTCCTGAAAGTGAACGAATGTTCTGGCTTGATGAATTTCGTAATATTGCAAAATTGACGCAAGAAACTCCGACAAGTTTACGTAATCGGGTTAAGTGTGTCAAAGAGCTTTTTGTGAAATATCAAGAAGCCAAGCGCGGGTTATCGGAAGGCAATCTTAGGCTTGTGGTTTCGATTGCGAAGAAGTACAGAAATCGCGGTTTGAGTTTTCTTGATTTAATTCAAGAGGGCAATGCTGGTTTGATGCGTGCGGTTGACAAGTTCGAGTACAGACGCGGATTCAAATTTTGCACTTACGCAACATGGTGGATCAGGCAAGCGATAACACGTGCGGTTGC
Source organism: Planctomycetaceae bacterium (assembly GCA_031282385.1). Classification (GTDB taxonomy): domain Bacteria; phylum Planctomycetota; class Planctomycetia; order Pirellulales; family Thermoguttaceae; genus WRKP01. Next base: position 6,379 of record JAITDV010000015.1, read on the forward strand.
AGATCAGAGCCGAACGATTCGGATACCTGTTCACATGGTTGAGACGATGTCAAAGATGCGCAATGTTTCGCGTAAATTGATGCAGGAATATGGTCGTGAGCCGACAGTTGAGGAGACGGCAAAGGCTGCCAATGCTCCGCTTGACGAGACTCGTAGGATTTTGGCAATGAACCGTTATCCTATTAGTCTTGACCGACCTGTAGGCAACAGTGAGGATTCACATTTCGGGGATTTATTGCCTGATGGTACCGCAGAAAGTCCGTCGAATGGTGCGCAACAAGAAATGTTGCGGGTCAGAATTGCGAATGTGTTAAAGACTTTGAGTTACCGTGAAAGGGAGATAATAAAGCTCCGTTATGGTTTGGGAGATGGTTACAGTTATACTCTTGAGGAAGTGGGACATATTTTCAAAGTTACAAGAGAACGTATCCGCCAAATCGAAGCAAAAGCTGTAAGAAAATTACAACAACCAACCCGAAGTCAAGGTCTCGTAGGTTTCATTGACTAATACGTTCACGAATAAGGGAATTTCCAATACTATTTGTGATGTTGTTCGTACTATACTGCTCGTACTATAATTGCCTGACTCAAGTGCGTAAAAGCCTGCTTTTCCGATAGGTAAGCAGACGGCAGCAAAGGAAAATTCAAGTGTGAACAGTTTATAAAGTGTGAACAGTAAAACGAATTCATTTGATTTCGGTTGACGAAATCAGATTTTTGGAGATTCCCATAAGTGTTTTGTAATTGTCTGTAATTTCTGGTAACAATCTTATAGGCGGGTAACTTTTCAATTGTTTTATACTTTAATTTTCGGTAACGTGTGGATTTGTCCGCTTAATACTTTTTTGTTACCGAAATTTAAAGTGTGTTGGTCAAGTGGAAGGTTGCCTACTTTTTAATATAGGCTTTTTGCAATTGTGATTCTTTCAATTTTCTCAATTATTCAAAATATCTTTGTTGACAAAAGAATTGATTATGGATATGGTTTATGAGTTGTTTTACACTGCTCGTACTATAAATTGCCTGACTCAAGAGCGTAAAAGCCTGCTTTCAGATAGGTAAGCAGGCGGCGGTAAAGGAAAATTCAAGTGCGAACAGTTTAAGTGTTCATATTTGATATTCGATAACTTTTGCAAGTTTATTTGTCAAAGAGCTTGTTTTTGTGTATTTGTGTTGTTAAATTCTAATTTTCTTTTGTTAATTGGTGTTATGATTGAGAATGATAAATCTGGAGAAACCGGCAATTCACAAATTGGTAGTTCGTTGTTGGACGATATAATACTTTCGCAAGTTGAAGGAATTGGTTCTTTGACTTATCATCGTCTTGTTGAACATTTTGGTAGTTCGACAGCGATATTGAAAGCGTCGAAACAGGAGCTTGAGGTATTTGATTTTTTGAAACCGAATACAGCTGCGCGAATAGTTACGGCGCGTGAGACGATTGATCCGGTAATGATAACTAAACTTTGCAAACGAGAATCTATTGACATTATTCCGATATATGATGAGCGTTATCCTGATCAACTTAAAACATTAACGGATCCGCCGCCGTTGCTTTATGTTCGTGGTAATTTATTGCTGAAGGATTCTTTTTCTATAGCGGTGGTTGGTACTCGACGAATAACTCCTTATGGTGAACGTCAAACGCATCGGCTTGCGTCGGCGATTGCAAAGGCGGGTTTTACGATAATCAGTGGTCTTGCGATTGGTGTTGATGGACATGCGCACAGGGCAGCGCTTAATGCGGGTGGTCGTACGATTGCGGTTTTGGGAAGTGGTTTATTGCAAGTTTACCCGCCTGAACATACCGAGTTAGCGAATCAGATTGTGCAATCCGGCGGCGCAATTATAAGTGAGTACGCACCTCTGACAAGATCAACAAAATGGACATTTCCGCAACGTAATCGTATTGTGTGCGGGCTTGCTTTGGGAATTGTTGTGGTGGAGGCGCCGTTGAAGAGTGGTGCGATGATTTCAGCAAGGTTGGCAAGCGAACAGGGCAAAGATATTTTTGCTGTACCGGGTTCAATTGAATCCGAATTATCAAAAGGGTGTAATCAACTGATTCGTGATGGCGCGTATCTCATTGATTCTGTTGACGACATTTTGCATGTACTCGGACCGATGCGAAAGCCGGTTTCGTTGTTAGATTTGGACAAATCAATTAGACATCCGAATGAAATTGTTCTAAATGAGATTGAGCGTGAGGTGTTGAAGTATGTGGGAGAAACTTCTTCGTCCCTTGATTCGCTGGTATCGGCAACCGGTTTTACAACAACACAAGTACTTGCAGCTCTTTGTTCGCTTGAAGACAAGAGGATTATACGTCAATTGAATCCGATTAGTGTTGCGAGAGTATGAGAAAATTATAAACTGTTTTTTGACAGCTCACACTTTAACAATTCACACTTTAAATTTTGTTTACAATCGCCTGCTTACTTATTGGAAAGTAGGTTTTTACTTTCTTGAGTTGTGCAATTTATAATACGATCAATATACTTGAGTTTTGGGTAACTTGTGTAGTCATATTTGTCGGAATATCCGTTTTAGTGCATTTTGTTACTGAATTTTAATGAGAGTTCGGTATAACCTTAATTTTAATTAAAAATAATGTCAATTCCAAATTTACATATTATAGGCGAATCGATCAACGATTCAGTTCCTTCGACGCGTGAACTTTTTGATGCTGGTGATATTGATGGAATCAAGTCGTTAGCGCGGTTTCAGGACGAAGGTGGTGCGTGTTATATTGATGTCAATGTTGGCGGTCGGTCATCAGATTTTTTTGTTACGATAATTCGTACAGTTCAGAATGCGGTGAGCAAACCGTTATCAATTGATTCGCCTGATCCGGTTATGGCGGAGGCGGCGTTATCGGTTTATGAAGATTCGGCGGGCAAGCCGATATTGAATTCTATTTCTCCGCTTCGTATTGGTATGTTTGATTTGTACAAGATTAAGCCGTTTCGTCCAATATTATTGATTTCGGAATCTGTTCATGGTGCGTGCCGTACTGCGGAGGAAACGTATGAGGCGGCGCGGCTGATGTTAAGTGAGTCGAGGCGAATGGGGATTCCGAATGATGATTTAATTTTTGATCCGGGAATTGCGCCGATTGGTTCGGACAGTGATGGTAATCTTGCGCGGTTATTGGCAACATTGAAATTGATGCAAGCGGATCAAGAGTTTAAAGGCGTTCATGTATCGGTTGGTTTGAGTAATTTTACGATAATGTTGCCGCCGAAACGTAAAGTTGATGGTACGCCGGTGAAGAGTCCTCTTGAGAGTGCTTTTTTGACGATGGCAATGCCGCTTGGGTTAGATTATGTTGTGGGGTCGGTCAAGCGGGATTATAGAATCTTACCGGAAGACCATCCGGCGCTAATATGTCTTGACGAGTGTCTAAAAACTACAGGCTTTGAATCAATAATGCGTGTGAGAAAATTTTATAAATAACTAAAAAAGCGTAACTATTCAGTTGCCAAACGCAAGTTTATTCGAATTTAAGTAATGTAATTGTTACCCAAGCCCAATAAATCCGCGCTGGACAATATCGTTTTCCGAACGGCTCTAAGATGCCAGCCCTTATTTGTCAAATTTACCCTTAGCAACCAAAAATTACTCCTATTCCATGACGTGCCCTTATGCCCTTATGTTTTGTTTGATATTGTTTAAATTCACTATTGAAAGAATAAGGGCGCATTCTTTTTTGGTATTATCTGCTATAAGGGAAATTGGCAGTGGTTTCAAGTTAAGCATTCTGATTTTTAAATGAATATTTGAAATATTTTTTGTTCATTTTATACATTTTATCCAATATCAATAGACCAGTTTTGCTAAACAATTGAATCTCGCGACTGAATAGTTAGTTGTCCCTGAAAAAGTCATTTAGTGCTATAAATTCTGGGCTTATCTGGTTGCAATTTAGAGTTATAATTTGCAATATAGTTATTGTTTTATCCGAGATTTTCTTTAAAACCTTGCAAATATTAGACCTTTTCACTAACCTAAAAATACATCAACGCAACAAAAAATCTACAACGAAAAACCGCCTTTAACTCCTCCGAGACCACCCCTAACCCCTCCGAAGGAGG